>JAEEKN010000210.1 GCA_016282435.1 Lachnospiraceae bacterium
CGAGGAGCCAGTTCTTTTCGGTGGATACCGATGGAGAGATAGTATTTGGTCCTGAAAACATCGGACTTGATCCAGCTGAAATTAAAAAACGTGGTGAAGATGTTGTAAGAGAAATGAAAATGGAAAACCTGCTCGGGAAAAGTATTTTCGACCTGTCAGGTGGAGAGAAGCAAAAGATAGCCTGTGCTTCGGTCTCAGCATTACTGCCGGAAATAATACTGCTAGATGAACCCTCGTCGAATCTGGACTGGAATGCTATCGAGGAGCTCAGGCAATCCATCATCAGGTGGAAGGAACAGGGAAAAACCATAGTTATCTCCGAACACAGATTATGGTACCTAAAGGATCTGACAGATCGTGTCCTTTATATGGACAGGGGTATTATAAAGTACGAATGGAGCGGAAGAGAGTTTTCGGGCTTTGACAGTAAAAAAATAAATGAACTGAAATTACGCCCGACTGAAATGGAGGACAGCCTCATAGAAAAATACCGTAACAGAAGCAGCGGTATTTTAGATGTCGGGGATGACGGGATTATTTTAAAGGACTTCTATTTTACATACAATCGTAAACCGTATTTTTTCATAAAGAAAAAACTATCTGAAAAGGATGCGGATATCCTCAGTCTAAACATACCAAAGCTTGTTCTGCCTAAAGCTTCAGTGATAGGAATCGTCGGAAGAAACGGTACCGGAAAATCCACATTTTTACGTTGTGTATGCGGACTCGAAAAAGACTGTGCAGGGGTGATAGAAGCCGACGGAATTGAATACAAAGGAAAACAGAGACTTAAATTCAGCTATATGGTGATGCAGGATGTAAACCACCAGTTATTTACAGACAGTGTAGAGTCTGAAGTGTTGCTCTCAATGGAAAACGAAGATAAGGAAAAATGTGAGGAAATACTGGACAGCCTTGGCATCCTTGAATTCAAAAACAAACATCCCATGGCTCTGTCCGGTGGTCAGAAACAGAGAGTGGCCATCGCATCGGCCATAGCTGCCAAGGCGAAGCTGCTGTTGTTTGATGAACCTACTTCAGGACTTGACTTCCTGCATATGGAAAAAGTCGCCGAACTTCTAAAAGGTTTGGCTGCATCCGGTAAAACCGTACTTGTTTCAACGCATGACAGTGAACTGATTGAAAAATGCTGTGATCATGTGTTGTGTATAGAAAAAGGACGGGTAGGGTATTTTGTGTAATAATAAAAACTGCGAACATTAGGAATGCTCCTAATGATTCACAGTTTTTTGTTATGGTATAAATATAAAAAATTTTATGCACTTTGAAGTTTTACCATATGGGCATATGCCCCGTTCTTTTCCATAAGACCTGCATGATTTCCTTCTTCTTTTATCTGACCGTCGGAGATTACAAGGATCTTATCGGCATCTACACTTGCGGTAGCCTCATCAAGTATTACTATCGGAGCAGCGTGGTTACCTTTTGCTAACCTCACGGATTATACATTAAAATTTTATTAAATTCTACCATTTATAAATCATTTTTTAACACTTTTCGCTCAGAAAACTTTTTTGGTGTTACTCCGAATCTTTCCTTAAAAACTTTGGAAAAATGACTCATGTTGTTGTAACCTGAATTTAATGCCACCTCAGTAACACTGAGATTCATCTTCAGCAACATTTCAGCAGCCTGTTCCAGCCGCATTTCCTGTACGTATGCATGCAACGAAGTACCATATAACTCTCGGAATATCCTGTTCAGCTTACTTACACTCATTGTGAGCTTTGCTGCAACACTTTCTGCATCGTAATCCTCAAAAGGAGAGAGCTGGATGTCTTCCCTGAGTTTTTCCACCGCATACGTGTCCCCGGTGTTTCTCAGAGAGACAGAACTATTTGCCTCACCTCTGTTATGAACGATTTCAAAGAGTACCAGAGCCGTAAGCTCTGTCATTTTTGCATCCAAAAAGACTCCCTTAAATTCTTTATATTTATCTGCACTGTCCAGCTCTGATAATATTCTGTACATTTCCGGAGTTATCCGCGTCATCTGCACGCTGTCGTAAACTATAGCTTCGATATTCTTTATATCGTTGTCAGGGAAATGGGTTTTAAGCAATTCTCTGAATCTTTTTGTATTCATCTGAAGGCTTTTAAACTGAAAATTAATTCCTTTTTTGTATCTCATAGAGGTACCGATATTATCATTCCTGTAAATGCATACATAACCTTTTTTCATGGATACAACCTGATATTTTTTGTCGTTCTCGTTTTCCCCGACCATCCACTCAATATCCCGGTTGAGGTTGAATATTATCTGCACTTCATCGATTCCCGCATTATTTACCTTTTTTGCGTCAGTATCCGCATCGAATTCAAAGTTCCAACGGTAATAGACGATATCACTGTCAGACTTTTGACTCGAAATATCTGCGGTGCCGATTTCTTTCAATGATTTTATTTTTCCGTTCATAAAGTCGTAAAGACATTTATTATCTATATACTTTCCCATATAGCTCCAATTTATATCATTTCCGTTAGCATTTGCTTACTATTATAATATCATCGAAAGAGCTACAAGTCAATACAGATATTTTAAATTCACACGAAATACCCAACCCGTCCTTTTTCTATACAAACCGAAATCCCCGGTGCATTATCTCCCGAGGATTCCGATTTCTATGCATATTATGATGTTGGGGTCAAAACCCTGTTTTGCCCCCAACTGATGCCACGGATTGCTTCGTTGCAAGCAAGCTTGAACGGCTTTTGGACTTTTGACCTTAGCATCATATTATCAAAGGAGAAGATTTGAGTTATCGAGAAACCATTTCTTTACGTGGAATGCATCCATCTTGGGATATACTGCAGAAGCACCCAGCTGTTCTTCTATACGAAGAAGCTGATTGTATTTAGCTACTCTCTCACTTCTGCTGGGAGCACCCGTCTTTATCTGACATGTATTAAGCGCTACTGCGAGGTCTGCTATAGTAGTATCGGCAGTCTCACCGGAACGGTGTGAAGATATAGCGGTGTATCCTGCATTATGTGCCATCTTGATAGCTTCAAGTGTTTCCGAAACAGAACCGATCTGATTCAGCTTTATAAGAATAGAATTTGCAGCACCAAGAGAGATACCCTTTGCAAGTCTTTCGGTATTTGTTACAAAGAGATCATCACCTACAAGCTGTACTTTATTTCCAAGCTTGGCGGTCATTCTCTGCCAGCCTTCCCAATCTTCTTCATCAAGTCCATCCTCGATAGAAATGATGGGATATTTATCTATCAGGCTCTCCCAATGAGCGATAAGTTCATCTGAAGTAAACTCCTTGCCTGACTTAGGCTGCTTGTAGAAGCCCTTTCCTTTTTCGCTCTTCCACTCTGAAGAAGCTGCATCCATAGCGATCATAAAATCTTTGCCGGGCTCATATCCTGCGGCCTTTACTGCCTCAAGGATAGTCTCAATGGTTTCTTCATCAGAAGAAAGGTTTGGAGCAAATCCGCCTTCATCACCTACTGATGTAGCCAGACCCTTGCCTTTAAGTATTTTAGCCAGTGCATGGAATACCTCTGCACACCAGCGAAGTGCTTCCTTAAATGTAGGAGCACCTACAGGCATGATCATAAATTCCTGTGTATCAACTGTATTGGTAGCATGTGCGCCGCCGTTCAATATGTTCATCATAGGTACGGGAAGTCTGTTCCCTGCTGCACCGCCGAGGAATCTGTAAAGCGGGATGCCCAGAGACTTTGATGCAGCCCTGGCTGCTGCTATAGAAACAGCAAGTATGGCATTGGCACCAAGCTTAGACTTATCTTTTGTTCCGTCAGCCTTGATCATAGCTCCGTCCACCGCATAGGTGTCGGATGCATCAAGACCGCAGATAGCATCGTTGATAGTTGTATTTATATTCTGAACTGCCTTTGTAACACCCTTGCCAAGATATCTCGACTTATCTCCGTCTCTAAGTTCCAGTGCTTCAAACTCACCTGTGGATGCACCGCTGGGTGCTGTACCTGTAGCAACGGTTCCGTCGGCCAGTGTAATCTCGGCTTCTACAGTGGGATTTCCTCTAGAATCCAGAATTTCTCTTCCTATTACTTTTTCAATTGTCATATTAGCCATTTGATGACTCTCCTTTCATTCCTGTCGTCTCCCAGAGGAAATCAGTTCAGCAGCCTGATTTCCAAAAGGAGTTATACGACTTACACTCAAACAGTTAGCCTTCGCTAACCGTATTAAGTTATACCATGCTAACTGAGGATTGTCAAGAGGTAATTTTGATTTTTATTTAATATCTTTCATTCATGTCTCATTTTTAAAAAAAGAAGCTGCGAACCTTTCCATGTATAAAAAAGTTCACAGCATCTTTTTGTATCGTTCACCCAAAGTTAGAAATTATCAAATTAAATCAAGCCAGTGCCTCTCCCAGAGCCTTGCATGCGGCAGTTGCTTCATCATCGGGAGTCTCGTTTGCCATTACGCTTTCGGTACAAAGAGTGATTCCGCTGTTCTTGCATCTGTCTTCCCAGTCTCTCATCCACTGACCGTCACCCCAGCCATACGAACCAAAAAGTGCTACTTTCTTTCCTGAGAGTGAGCCTTCAACTGCTGAGAACATGGGCTCAAACTCAGAATCTTCTAATTCTTCCGCTCCCATAGCAGGACATCCGAATGCTATGGCATCATAATCACCTACTTTTGATGCTGAAAAATCATTAGCTTCAAAAATTGAAGTTTCTGCTCCTTTTCCCTTTGCTCCGCTCTCAACTGCTTCTGCCATAAGTTTTGTATTTCCTGTTTGGCTCCAGTATACTACTGCTACTTTACTCATTTTTTCTTAATCCTTTCTCATTATTGTTTCTATATCCTAAATAAAACACCCGGTTCACCAAGCATTTTTATTATAAGATTCTTCACTACACTATCAGCTTCTCAAGCCTGACGCCTTCGCTGATTTTTCTGCAATATATATTCGTGCATTTCCTATACAAAGCGAATGTCTTTTCAGCTTCTTCCTTGTTTCCGTATGCTTTCCAGCACCCCGAACATTTGACGCCTTCACGGGAGTTTTCCATAAAACATTTGACATCTCCCGGCGGATATCCTAAAAAAAGCCCGATTTCATGTGGAAAGTCATTATCATTTGAGATTCGTTTTGCTAGCTGAACTATACACCTTTCAGTGCTCTCCAAAGCGCGGTATCCCTTGTCTTTAAGGATACCCTCTGCTTCCGTGCATGAAAGATCCCGTTTCAGTAACTTAGGTCTGTATATGTATACAAGATTGTTTCCGCACTTGGCCGTAAATAACAGTGCTCTAAGTCCCTTGCGTGTCAGGATACGGTTTAGCTTCCTGAGATCTTCTGTTAATTCTTCCCTGCTTCTGCCTCTTACCGTAAACAAACTCCCGGTTTTAAAACCGGCCAGTGTCGGTGAACAGAACCTGGTAACAAGACTATCAATCATCAAATGCACCTTCCAGAATGTATTTCAAGTTAGCTTATGCTAACTTATCATTTTTAAATAATCGGTCAACCTGTAAACCCCACATTTTTACTAGTAAAAGTTGACCGAAAATCGGGTAGAAAACAAATATGGTTTAGTTAGCATCCGCTAACTGTTTTTATTTATATCATTTTATAACTCACTTGTCAAGCACATTTTTAAATTTTTTCCATAAGACAAGGGGACGGTTCTCTGTCTTATTATTACCGATTTTGTTAGTTATCGCTAACTATAGATTGATAACTAACATATTAAAAGGAGCCTTTCGGCTCCTTTTATACAATATAATATGATGTTTTGACACACACCGGTATATCCCGGTTAATGCATACATTTAGTATATGATCACTCCAATGTCAATTTCATTTTGTTAGCACATGCTAATCTACTATATTTTCTTTCTTTTGTCAAGAATATTTTAATTTTTTATTCATATGTTGGTATATAAAAAAAAGAAGCCCTCTTACAAGCTTCTCCTTAACCTTACTTTACAAGCTCCATTTTAAAATCACACAGCTCATCTCCTGCTCCTATTGTCTTCGTTCTGGTGAATTTAAGGCCGGGAAGATTGCCGTAGGAATGAACATCATTCTCACAGAACAGTATGTTCAGTTCCGGACATCCCTGCTCCGTTAGATATTTGTTATACGGACATTCTATGATATCCATACGGAAGCACCCTTTCTCCTTTGGATAAAACACATTCCTAAATCCAGCTGTTTCACCAAACATCTTATGGCTCAATGAATCCCACATTTTTAAAAAGAACTTCTTGAAACCGGGAATTTTGCAACATTTAGCAATTTTCTGCCCGGTTTTAGTTGATTTTTCAGCCATGATCTTCTTCATCACATCATAAGCCATATCAGGATCGACTTCCTTCATAGCGAGATAAATCGATGCCGCCGGGAAGATAAACCCATCAGTGTGCATAGCTACCCCTTTAGGGAGATCTTGGTGATCAGAATACATCCGATACAGCCGCTTATGGGCATCGTACCATATCTTTTTGCATTCCGTCAAAGATAACCGTGTAATTATCTCATCCTTAAATGCTTTTTTGCCTTTCATAGTCTTGATCGTCTTCTTTTTAAGGTCATTATTTCCTGTTTGCATTTTAACTCCTCCAAAAATACTTTTATCAAAAAAATCAACAATTATCTCGTAAAGTATCTGTTTATCAATTTCATTATTTCATTAAACGCCGGCTTACACCCTGGGATAAAATATTGTAATGCATAGCAATGATGCATCTCTTTCCCGACATGTATAACACATTTTGCACCTGCTTTTCGGAACGATTCGGCATAACTCGGAGCAAATGCGTATAATGTTTCAGCACTGCCGTAATAAAAATGTGCTGTGGGAGCATTACGAAAATCCCCATGAGCTGTAGCCAGATACTTTTCAGGTACATCATGACCATGCAGCATGATATCCCTGGCAGTTTTCATATAGTCTGCCGGTATCATTATATCTTTCTGATCCAGCTCTGCAATAGCCTGCGTTTCTTCTTCTGTTACCGGAACACTTCCAGGAGAAACGGGTATTAGGAGTCCGGGCATAGGAATATTATCACCATTATCATTCAATTCATTTATATATGTGATAAGATCAAGTATCAGTGCTGCTCCTGAGGAGAAGCCAACACATACTATATTTTCAGGTTTGTAGTGCTCAAGCATTTTCTTATAGCACTCATATATCATCTGCACATTTTCCAACATATCATGGTCATGACACATGGGATAATAAGGAAACCATACATCTGTAAATATTTCCTGGGCAATCTTTCTTGAAAGTCCTACATCCCCTTTGTCAGATCCAAGTATCATACCTCCGCCAAACACAAGCATGACAGCATTTTTGCGGCGGATATTATCTATATCTACCTCCAGGCAATGATATTGTCCTTGAATCATATGATCCGTATAGTTCGCCTTTTTATCTTTGGGCATTACAAAATATCGGCCTTTGGCATTCATTTTTGCCGCCTTTGCAAGCACCTCTTCTTTTGTACCCACAAGACTGTTTTTTATTTTAGCCATTTTTACTATAGCCTTTGTCAGTTTATACAGCACATTCTTTTGTGCATCAGGAGCTTTAACAACTTTAACTCTTTTATCAAATATTATCGGCATTACTCTATTCCTTCTTTCGCATTAATAAAATTAGCATACGCTAACATTATAGTTATCGTATACTAACTTGTCAATCTGTTTTTTAGGCCAGTTTCCATCTTCTTTGATTCAAAACAAAAGCCTTGACAAGTTAGTTTCGAGTAACTATAATGGTCGCAGAATCGAGACAATCAAAATAATCAAGGTATTCGTTATCAAAGGAGAATTTTATGTTTTGGGATAAAATATCAGGAATATATGATCTGTATCAGATAGTCAATAAGAAGGTAAATGATAAAGCTGCCTATCTTTGTGCGCAGCAGATTGAAAGTAAGGATATAGTATTGGAATGTGCCTGTGGTACAGGTATAATGACAAAATTCATTGCTCCCTGTTGTAAAAAGCTTGTGGCCACCGACTTTTCGAAGAAAATGCTGAAACAGGCAAAAAAGAAATTAAAGGATCAGAATAACGTCCTATTCCGATATGCAGATATCACAGACTTAAAATTTAAGGATAACTCCTTTGATAAAGTTGTAGCAGCTAATGTTATCCATCTTCTTGACGATCCGGAAAAA
>JAEEKN010000211.1 GCA_016282435.1 Lachnospiraceae bacterium
TCCCAAGGGTTCGAGCTGATGCATCCATTCATGTACAGCTACGGATGTCGCATTTAGGGACGGAACCTCGGGATCTGCCAGAGGATATGTTCCTTCTGCGGGAATACCCAGGTCAAAAGTCGAGTAACCCATCGATGAATTCATATCGGAAAGCATGATTCCTAGTATGGCATAGTTGGTGCCGTAACGTTCTTTGCCTTCATTTCTTTCACGGTTTTCATCACAGGCAGTCTGTATGGTAGTCAGAACAGTATCATATTCATGTTCTGCACAATACTTGTCAACAGTGGGCTGAATAGTATCCTGTCCAAGGTATAGCCATTCGTCACCGGATGTCTTTGTAAGAGGTGTAGCATCATCTATAAAATATAAATCCACAGTAATATCCAGGCTATGGTTTGTAATGCTCTCGAGGCATTTCTCGTAATTAAGAGCTACAGCCTTCAGATACTCTCTGTCAAAATCGGTCATCCTAAAGTCCAGATCTTCATATGTAACATGAGTATATCCCAGCCACAGTACATTGTATTTTACAGGCTCGCTTAAAGGAGTATAGTCGTCAGCGTTATACTGCTCTATAGCTTCTTTTACCAGTCTGTCGGTGGTTTCTGACATTGATGCAAATATAGATACATTTTCTGTTGCAGGAGCCTGATCCAGAGTATCATCTTTCTGATCGGTATCAGTATTAATGATATCTGAGCTATTGCCATCTGTCTTGGTATCATCGGAATTGCTGTCTGCAGGCTTTACAGGGGTTTTGTCAGAATTCTCTGTAGCAGTTACCGAAGTATCGGATTTAATATCCGTAGGATTGTTGTCCCCGTTGTTTTCCTTTGATCCGCAGGCACAAAATACCAATGCGCAGGTCATCAGGATACATAGCAGGCTTATAAGTCTTTTGATTTTCATGAGTCCTCCTTTGATTTTGCAAAACTGCAAAGTATAATATCACAATCGGAGAATAAAGTCAAATGGTATCATAGTAGTCTGTAGTCACTTTGGTTTATAACAATTACTTGTGTTACAGGCTGTTTTATGTTATTATATTTTTATACTATGAAGATGCAAAAATTTTGAATATAAACGTGTGCTTGCTTATAGAATAGCATTTATATGTCTTATGAAGAAAAACAGATCATTTATTAAGGAGTGACATATATAAAGTCTGAATGGGACTTACAGATGATAACATAGAAGCGCTGCGTACACGGCTCCTGGAAAACTACTAAATAGTTTTGATGAAGGATAGCTTATGAATAAATCACACTTTAACTGGAAAGATTTTGTATCATATCTGATGATAGCGGTGGGAGCTCTTATGGCGAGCTTCTCCGTAGTCTGCATTCTGATACCGAATGATGCCATAGACTACGGGACCGCCGGTATAGCTATCGTCATAAACAAACTGACGGGCATGAACCTGTCAGTTTGCGTGGCCCTGATATTCCTGCCGTTCCTTATAGCGGGATTCCTGGTGCTGGGAAAAAAATTCGGCATCAAGGCGATACTGGGGTCGTTCTTTTATACGATAGGTCTTTCGATATTTGAAAAGATACCTTTTGAACTGAATACCGAGCATTTCCTGGCCGTGGTATTCGGCGGAGCAATACTTGGCGCGGGCCTTTCGCTTATCCTTCGTTACGGAGGATGTATCGATGGATCTGAGATATTTGCAAATATCCTGGTAAAAAAGCTGTCGGACAAGACAGGGAATAACTTCAGCATGACACCGATCCTAATAGTTTTTAATGCATGCGTGTATGCTGCCGTATTTCTTCTTATAAACAGAAATGCCGCACTGATGAGCCTTCTGGTATACGTGGTGGCTACGTCGATCATCAACCACTTTACGGATCATTTTGAAGCTATAAAACAGGTGACCATCATCACGAAGAGTCCGGAAGAACTGATAGCATCGATAAAAAAGGAACTGAACAAGACATGTACGCTTATGAACTCATACGGAGCCATAGCCGGTGAAAACAAGACGGTGATATGTTATATCAACTATTTCGAACTGTCCAAGATGAAGGAAATACTGGCAAATAACCCCGGATGCTTCAGTACGGTATCGACCATTGATGAAATCCTGAAGTAATCTTTATTAATGTTAATAAAATATTGGCTCAGAAAGCATTTTTTATTGCTTTTTTGATGTTTTAATGATAATATTCTTATATTGTTCCGGTTAAACGCCGGGGACTAAAGATGAGATTACAGGAGGTTTTGAAAATGAAATTCAAAGGATCAAAGTATCTGGGCAAAGTATTAATGATGATGCTTGCCGTATTATTTGTGACCGCTATCGTGAATGTGGTACCTGTCAGCGCCGATTCGGGTGAGACCGTCAGGGTTTCTACTTCAAAGGAACTTGCAGCAGCAATCAAGAATTCGAAAGCTACCACCATAATCTTAAGGACCGAAGCAGACATTAAAGTTACCATTAAGGCTGATAAAAACGCCGAAAACAAGATGCTTATCATAGACGCACACAGAGCGCGTGTTACCAACAAAGCAAAGTTCCTGTTGGTCGATATTCAGGATGCACAGAGTTATACCGAGAGCGCAAACGGCAACACTATCCTGCTTCAGGCAGATCTTTGCGAGTTTACCCTGGCAAAGAATAAAAATATCGAGCAGCTCGAAGTGATGAATCCCCTTTCTATGGAGGGAAATCTGAGCTATAAGGTATGTAAAGGTGCTAAAGTAGATAAGATTGTCATTTCTTATATCGGTAATGATGTAGCTACAAGCGTATTTGATTCAAAAAAGAAAACCGCAACTATTTCCTATACCGATGAGTACGGATATGACCATAATTATATATATGGGTTCGATAAAAACGGACGTATAGCAACTGTAAAAGATACCGTTGGTGATTTTGGTGCTGATATTACATTTAAGTATAAATCAAACGGAGATGTTGCATCTATATCAGAAGTGTCCGGCAGAGGGGAAACAGTAACAACATACAAATATGACTCAAAGGGCAACGCTGTGGAAGTATACAGTGACATTGATGGCGATTTTACAAAACAGGTTATCGATTACGATAAGAAGGGACAGGTAAAAAGTATAGTATTCTATACCTCTACCTTTGAAGAGGGTAAAGAACCTGTAGGTGATACAAGATATGAGTATGATAAAAAGGGCAGGGTTACCTCTTACGGAGCACTTGGATTTGACAGCAGTTATTATGATAACTATAAGTATAATTCCAAAGGCTTTGTTACGGAAGAAACTGTCACATATAATGGTATAGTCTACAGTGTTACAAAGTACAAGTATAACAAGAAGGGTGACCTTCTTCAGAAGACCACGACCAATGATGAAGGCGATACATATGTGACAAAATACACATATGACGATCTGGGTAAATGCCTTAAACAGGAAGAAATCGATCCTCAGGGAAAATCTACTGTTACAGACATTACCGAATAAATGTTATTGGGGATATTTCAAGTGCCTTGGGAATAAAAAGGCACTTGAAATTTTTTAGGAGATGAGTGAATGACCAAAACGGGACGACTGATGGAGGTAGTGATAATTATGGGGTTGGTATCTTTGATTCTGGGCGGATGCACGAGCGGATCAGGCGGTGCAGGGAAACGTGCCAAAGATAATGAGAGCGGGATACAGAAGTTTGTGTTTTCGGAATCCGGAAGTAACAGGGCTGACATTTATAGCTATACTGTCGAGAATACGGGCGAAGGGATAGTTTTATCATATGAATCGCTTTATAAGGAAGCTTACGGGACCCTTACCGGGCAATGTACTCAGGAACTGCTTGACAGCTTAAATACATTGTATAAATCCTATCGTCTGGCCGAATGGGACGGTTATGACAAGGTGTCAAAAAATGTACTGGACGGAGACAGTTTTACTCTGAAGATAAAGTTTAATGACGGAGAATCCCTGTATGCGCATGGGTATGCATCGACACCCGACAGGTATGGAGATTTTTTTTCGGATATGAGAGGATTGCTGGATCCCATAAGAGATGAGGCACTGGAAGAAAAAAGACAGGAGATTGTAGCCGAAGGTATTAAGGGGAACTTAAAGTCGTTCAGTCTCAATATCATACAGCACGGCACTTCAGGGAAGGACGAATACCGCATCATCATAAGAAAAGAAGATGTCAGTGAGAAGAATTTTGATGTGACGATAAATTCCTTTAGCGGAGAGTATTTTGAAAAAGGAGAAAAGAAGTATTACCTCCATGTCCCGGATGAAAAATTGGGTTTTGAGGAACTAAGGAAGATAATAGATGATTTCTCGGTCATAGAATGGTATGACTATGAAAAAACAGCCGAAGATTACAATAATGCCGAATGGTTCCAGCTGGGGATCGGATTTGACAGTGATATGTACATTTCGGCCATGGGAACCGAACATCCCGAAAGATATGACGGGTTTAGAGACGCCGTCCTGTCATGGCTAAAGTCTGAACTGGCTTCTGTAGCGGCTGGGTGACATGCCGGTGATTTTCTGAAAGTTTTTGAAAAAATAAGCATAACTGGAATAACCCAGGGCTTCCTGGACTTCCGACACAGTGCTGCCGTTTCTGAGCATTTCTTCGGCAGCACTTATTTTTTGCAGTGCTATATATTTACCTATAGATATATGCATATGGCTTTTGAAAAGCCTAGCAAGGTAGTCGGGATTCAGATAAAAATGGGCAGAAACATCGGGTATGCTGATATTTTCGTTTAAATGGTTTTTAAGGAAGCTGATGATATCATTTACTTTTCTTTGGGAAGGTGATATCGGAAGCTCCTGATTCTTTTTCAGGTTCATCTTTCTGGTCATACCGTGGATCAGAGCCAGTGTGTCCATGAATGCAGACATAGCCTCGATAGATGTGTTTTCTTTTATGCTGATAAGTTTATCAAAGCTTTCTTTTATTTCCTTTCTCATGTTTTGACTTATATTTATGAGAATAGGATTCGGTGAATCCGCGAGATATGAAAAATCAGCTGCTCCCTCGCAGAAAACGGAATCCAGCCATTGCGTATTGATGCTGAAAATATAGCGTTCATATACTTTCCCGGCTTCATGATAGAGCTGATGGGTACAGAAAGTGGGTATCACAAGAAGAGTACCTGCTTTTACTTCAAGTACTTTGTCGTTCAGGAGCACGTCGGGCAGGTCCGTGAGAGTATAATACAACTCTGCGGCATTATGCGAGTGCGGTCCCACGGGATGATCCGTTGCTTCATGTTTATATACTATGTCAAAAGGCGGTGCCACCGGGTACATTGATGTACTGAATTCAATATTTGACATTTCTGGCTCACTTTCTAAGAGGTAGTAATATTGCATAAAAAAAGTATTATATGTATATATTATTATATCCCGGATTAAATTACAATAGAAAAATTTTTAATATCAAAAAAAATGATAACAGATACTAAATTTTACATATTTTTCAATAACCGGTTTCTGTACTATAATGGCGCAAAGAACAAAAACAAATAAAGAACCAAATTGAAATCAAAATCGAGGTATGATTATATGGAGACTGACTGTAGATTCAATACTAAACTTTTACATGGGAAAACATCAAAAGGCTTCGGGCAGAGGGAAATCCTTCCGCCCATATCACAGGTGACGGCTTTTCAGTATGAAAGCATGGAGGAACTCGAAAAAGTATTTGCTCATAAGAGCATGGGCTATGCATACACCCGTATCGGAAATCCCACCGTAGCGGCTTTCGAACAGAAGGTAAATGAACTTGAAGGCGGTGCTGGAGCTATCTGTTGCAGCAGTGGAATGGCAGCCATTACCGCGGCGTTACTTGCGGTATGCGAGAGCGGAGATGAGATCATAGCAGGAAACGGGCTCTACGGTGGTACGATAGACCTGTTCCATGACCTGGAAAAGCTTGGTATACATACAGTGTTTGCAGATAAGTTGAACAGGGATACCATAAAAAATCTTATAAATGAAAGGACCAGAGTGGTATTCGGTGAATTTATCAGCAATCCTTCGCTTACGGTCCTCGACATCCTGGGAGCGGCAGAAGTAGCACATGAAGCAGGAATCCCCTTGTTTGTTGATTCTACAACTGTAACCCCTTATGTGGCCAGACCCTTGGAACTCGGAGCAGATGTAGTCATACATTCCACTTCGAAGTACATAAACGGCGGAGGCAATTCTGTAGGCGGTATCATAGTGGATGGAGGTAAATTCCGGTGGAACTTTGAAAAACATACCGCTCTTGCTGAATTTAAGAAATACAGAAATATGGCGTTCTCTGTAAGACTTCGTACGGACCTGTGGGAAAATCTCGGCGGCTGTATGGCACCGATGAATGCATTCCTGTCTTTTATAGGTATAGATACGCTGGGACTCAGGATGGAGAGAATATGTGAAAATGCAGCAGCCCTGGCAGCGGCTCTCAGCAAAATTCCTGACATAAAGGTGAATTACCTGACACTCGACGACCATCCTTATCACGAATATGTAAAAAAAGAACTAAACGGATACGGCGGCGGAATATTTAACTTCAGGGCAGGTTCGAAGGAAAGAGCATTTAAGATCATCAATTCCCTAAAGTATGCATTGATAGCCAGTAATATAGGAGACCAGAGGACACTGGTCATCCATCCGGCATCCACCCTGTATATCCGATCTTCAAAAGAGGAGATGGAGGCAGCAGGCGTATTTGAAGACACGATAAGAGTCAGTGTCGGAATAGAAGACAAGGAGGATCTGATAACTGATTTTACAGAAGCGATAAAAAACAGCTCTTTATAAGTAAAAATGATAACAAAGTATACTTTTTGTAGAAAAATATAAATTTTTTCAATAAACCTATTGACATACTGGGTATATAGTATTATAGTATTTGAGTGTCAAATTTACTTTAAGAAGCCAAATTTGATATACCATTATGATTGCAAAAGCCTTGTGAGACGAAGCAATCTGTATCATAAGTTGATAGATGTAGACAGGAAGACAGAGAAAATGATGGAAGAAAAGAAAATCGAATTTGGAATAGACGGGATAGTTCAGAAGATTCTGTCGGATTATGACGGAGAGAAGAACATAGATGCATTCAATATCTATAATAAACCTGATAAGGCTGAGGTACAGGAAATTCTTCATAAACTGATAAGGATAGTATATCCCGGTTATTTTAAGGAGAGAGCTTACAAGATTTATAATTTGAAAAACAGTCTGGCAGTGGCCATAGAGGATCTCTACTATAATTTACATAAACAGGTGGTACTGGCGCTGGATTTTTCTGTACAACGCGACACAATGTCGGAAGAAGAACGTATAAATACAGGCTACGAAATATGTACTGCTTTTTTTGAAAAACTTCCCGAGGTCAGAGAAAACATAGAGACGGATCTGATAGCGACATTTGACGGTGATCCGGCTGCCGGATGTTATGAAGAGATAATATTGGCATATCCGGGGCTTATGGCTATCACGGTATATCGTCTGGCTCACGAACTGTATAAGCTAAAAGTTCCGATAATCCCCAGACTTATGACGGAATATGCACATTCGGAAACCGGAATAGATATACATCCCGGTGCAACGATTGATAAGTATTTCTTTATAGACCATGGCACTGGAATAGTTATCGGCGAGACTACCGTCATAGGGAAAAACGTAAAAATATATCAGGGTGTGACTTTGGGTGCACTCTCAACCAGAGGCGGTCAGAAGCTGTCGGGAAAGAGACGTCATCCTACTGTAGGGGACAATGTCACAATCTATGCCGGAGCCTCGATACTTGGCGGTGATACTGTCATAGGGGAGAACTCAGTGATTGGCGGAAATACTTTTATTACGGGTTCAGTGCCTGCCGATACAAGAGTAAGCATAAAAAACCCCGAGATGGAGTATCGTACTACGAATAATCAGATGAAGAAAGAGGAATTCCATCAGAGTGATGCATGGTGTTATATTATATAACAAAACAGAAGATGCGAAGCATCGTTTTGTTACCGAGAAAACGCTGAAGGCGTTTTCGAGGTGACTTTGACCAAAACGTTGAAAGCATTCTTGAAGTGAATTAAAAGTATCATAAAAAAAGATAAAAATGAATTTAAGGAGAAAGATATGAGATTAATAGTTGCAGGAGAGAAAAAAGAATTTGAAGACGGTATTTCAGTCGCAAGACTTATCGAACTTGAAAATGTTGAGACACCCCAGTATGTTACAGTTTCCGTGAATGAGGAATTTGTTGATTCGGGTGCGTTTGAGACTACAGTACTTAAAGAAGGCGACGAGGTAGAGTTCCTTTACTTCATGGGAGGAGGAAGCAGATAATGGCTTTTACGAATGAACAGCTGGAGCGTTATTCCAGACATATCATACTAAAAGAGATAGGCGTCAAGGGACAGAAAAAACTCCTGAACGCAAAAGTGCTGATCATAGGTGCGGGAGGACTCGGTGCACCTGCAGCGTTATACCTTGCGGCAGCTGGTGTTGGAACGATAGGAATTGCAGATGCGGATGTGGTTGACTTATCAAATCTTCAGCGTCAGGTAATCCATACCACAGCTGACATAGGAAAAAGAAAAGTGGATTCAGCAGCTGAGACCATGAAGGCTATAAATCCCGATGTGCAGGTAAATACATATTATGATTTTGTAAGCAGCTACAATATCATGGATATGATCAAGGACTACGATTTTATCCTTGACGGAACCGATAATTTCCCTGCAAAATTCCTGATCAACGATGCCTGCGTCATGGCTAAAAAGCCACTGAGCCATGCAGGTATTATAAGGTTTAAGGGACAGCTCACGACTATTCTTCCGGGAGAGGGCCCCTGCTACAGATGTATTTTCAAAGATCCGCCCCCCAAGGATGCGGTACCCACATGTAAGCAGGCCGGTGTCATAGGAGCTATGGGCGGCGTTATAGGTTCTCTTCAGGCTATGGAGGCAGTAAAGTATATCACGGGTGTAGGAGAACTTTTATCCGGATATCTTTTAACCTATGATGCACTGAAAATGGAATTCCACAAGATCAAGCTTCCACCTCGTGGCAAGGGATGTGCTGTATGTTCTGATACACCTACTATCACGAAGCTTATCGATTACGAGCAGGCAGCCTGTGATATGAAAAAACACTGAAAAAGTAGAGAAAGAGCAGAAAAATGCAGATAACAATAAAAAAAGAAGATTTTGAAAAAATATATCAGCATGCATTGAAAGAAAGACCGGATGAGGCGTGCGGACTGATAGCCGGGACTGATAGAGAAGACGGCGTGAGAGAGATTAAGAAGGTTTATCTTCTTACAAATATCGATCATACAAACGAACATTTCTCTATAGACCCCAAAGAACAGCTGGCAGCTATCAAGGACATGAGAGCAAATGCTCTTCAGCCGCTCGGAAACTGGCATTCACATCCGGAGAGTCCTTCCAGACCTTCCGAGGAGGATAAGAGGCTTGCAAATGACAGCAAAGCCAGCTACCTTATCATATCCCTCGCTGAAGAACAGCCCGTACTCAATGCTTTTCATGTGGAAACGGTGGATGGAGAGAAGGTAGTCCGCAAGGAAGAATTGATAATACTTTGATGTTTTTTGGAAATCTAATTGGGTCAGAATAATAAAAATATATAATATGATTACGACCGGGGAATATGTAATACATTAAAAAATAATAGGGAGAACAACAAATATGGCAGATTTAGGATTTACAGTAGATGATAAAGTGGATATCACAGATGTGGTATGCCCCGTAACTTTTGTAAAGACAAAGGTAGCACTTGAAGAACTTGATGACGGACAGATTCTTCAGGTACACATCAATGACGGAGAACCTGTACAAAACGTACCGAGAAGTATAAAAGACGAAGGACATCAGATTTTAAAGCTAGAGGACAACGGCGATGGAACTTATGAACTATACATCAAAAAGGTGGGAGACTGAAAATGGCAACTGACTATGCAACATTGAAAAAAGGCGGATTCATGAAGCAGAAGCAGAAGGATCATTTCTCACTGCGTCTGTCGGTAGTAGGCGGTCAGGTTACAGCGGAACAGCTTGTAGCCATCACTGATGTGGCAAAAAGATTCGGTCACGGATACGTACATCTTACCAGCCGACAGGGAATAGAAATACCTTTTATAAAACTTGAAGACATCGATAAAGTAAAAGAAGCTCTGGCAGTAGGGAATGTGACTCCCGGTGTCTGCGGACCCAGAGTCAGGACTATCACAGCATGTCAGGGAGCTGCGGTATGTCCAAACGGATGTATCGAAACCGAAGAACTGGCAAAAGAACTGAATGACAGATACTTTGGAAAAGAACTTCCTCACAAGTTCAAATTCGGTATCACGGGATGTCAGAATAACTGCTTAAAGGCAGAAGAAAACGACCTGGGAATCAAAGGCGGTCTTAAGGTAAGCTGGGTCGAGGATAAATGTATATCCTGTGGTGTCTGCGAAAAGGTTTGCCGTGAAAAAGCCATAGAGATCAAGGACGGTAAAGTAATACTCAATAATGATAAATGTAATTACTGCGGACGCTGTGCATTCAGCTGTCCTACCGACGCTTATGAAAAGACACCTGGATATCTGGTAAGTTTCGGTGGATTGTTTGGAAACAAAATCAATAAAGGAACCGAGATAGTTCCGTTTATAGAAGATAAGGAAACCCTGTTCGACATATGTGATGCTACATTAAAATTCTTTGGGGAAAATGCAAAGCCCAGTGAAAGATTTAAATTCACTATCGACAGAGTTGGCAAGGATAAATTGGATGAAGTTGTTTGGAAAGCATATAACAAAGAAAAATAAAAGAATTTCTGGAATTAATAAATTTATCTCTTTAGCAGTAATTATGGTTATGATTTTTTCGACGTCGGGATGCTCAGAGAATACAAGTGACAACATTGTTTCAACAGAGTTTTCTGAATCATCGGATCCATCTAAAAACATAACCGATAAGCAGGAAAACGAAAAACAAAGCGAAACAGATAATACAAACATTGAGACATCCGGTTTGGTGGAACAGAAGATAGAATCGGAAGAAAATATCGAAAAGCCTGAACGTGTAATAGCTCTTTCCAAATCAAATGCTGAACTTTGGGTTTTAGCCGGAGGTAAACTTGTGGCGACATCGGATGACGCCATGGATATTGAAGGCTTGAATACTGACGCTGTATCCTTGGGAGATATGGATCATGTAAGTCTTGAAATGATAGCAGCCCTTAACCCTGACTTACTTATCCTCTTCTCCACGGATCCGGCACAAAAAGCTTTGGGAGAAGCAGCAGAGGGAATAGGTATAAACGTTTATTATACAAATATAGACGGATTCGGAGATTACGAAAAGGTAATGACCGATTTTACAACCAGAACCGGTAAAACGGATCTTTATCAAAAAAATGTGCTTGATGTGAGAAAAGAAATAGATACCGTGATCGCAAATACAGATTCCAAAAAGAAATCGGGAACATATCTTTGCCTGCATGTATCTGCCACAAAATCAAAGGTAGAAAAAAATGATTATTTTGCATGCGAGATATTTAATAATCTGGGTCTGCAGAATCTTGCCGCTGATACGAGCGCATTTGATGAATTGTCACTCGAAGCCATAGTGGCTTATGATCCCGACTATATATTTGTAATACCCAGAGGCAGTGAAGAAAAAGCTCTCGCCTCTTTTGCACAAATTTTCAGTTCCGAACCCGCATGGGAGAACTTATCGGCGGTAAAAAACGGAAAATATTATCTGCTCTCAAAAGATCTGTTCGGCCTCAAGCCTAACGCTAACTGGGGAGAGGCTTACAGACAGGCTTATGAATTGCTATATGACTGATGAACCTTTCACATTGTCATATTTCATTTAACGTTTTCCCACTTGAGGGAAGATAACTGTAACGCAGCTGGATTAGGTGTAAGGGGTTACATCGTATGATAAGCTGGATTAGTACAGGTGACAGATGAGAAAATATGTAATTGCTACGTTGATCCTGATTCTGGTTATTGTGTTTGCATTATTCAGCGGAAACAGTGCCATTGGAACAGGGAATATAATAGAGGTATTATTCGGCGGAGGTACGGATAGCCAGAGGCTTATAGTCTTTGATATCCGTATTCCCAGAATAGTGGCAGCTCTTTTTTCGGGAGCGGCTCTTTCTGTATCGGGATATATACTGCAGAACAACTTAAATAATACAATAGCTTCTCCTGGCCTATTGGGAATAAACAATGGTGCCGGGCTTTTTGTACTTATCTCGGCATGTATTTTTCCTTATCAGGCAGAGCTGAAGTGTCTTATGGCATTTATCGGAGCCTTGACAGTAACGTTTCTTGTGAGTTTACTCTCGAATGGGACAGGAATGTCTAAAACATCTGTGATCCTTTCAGGAGTAGCGGTGTCGGCGGTATGCGTTTCGATAATAGATGTTATTATCTCATTAAAACCGGAAACTGTGGCTGATAAAGCTGCATTTCAGCTGGGGGGATTTGCCAGTGTTCCGATAACATCCGTAAAACTGGCAGTACCGGTGATAGTGGCAGCTTTGATATTATCATTCATATTTTCACCGGCGATGGATCTTATGGCTTTGGGAGATGAGACAGCATCGGGACTCGGACTAAATATAAAGCTAAACAGGGGAATACTTTTGCTTTGTGCTTCGGTTATGGCAGGCGCAGCGGTCAGTATGTGCGGACTAATAGGTTTTGTGGGACTGATGGTTCCTAATTTTGTACGCCTAGTCTATAAAGGAAAAGCGAGGGGAGGAATGATTCTTTCTACTCTGATAGGAGCGGCATTTTTACTGTTCTGTGATACTTTATCGAGACTCCTGGTTTTCCCGTATGAATTACCATGCGGATTACTCTTAAGTATTCTGGGAGCTCCTTTCCTTATAAGGATACTGATAAAAAAACGGAAACGACTCGGGATTAATGACTAATTATGATAGAAATAAGGAATATGACAACAGAATATGAATACGGTGATCCGTTTAGTATCAGTAGCATGGTATTTGAAAAAGGAAAAATCACGTCTATCATCGGAAAAAACGGAAGCGGAAAATCCACACTCCTAAAAACAGTTGCCGGTCTAAAACGCTATAAAGGGAATATCCTGATAAACAAAAAAGAGTCACGTGAATATAAAGCAATAGAGCGAGCCAGAGAAGTAGCGTATCTTCCACAGAATCTAAAAAACGCCGGAATAGATGTTGAAACTCTGGTGGAACACGGAAGATATGCATGGCATGGTAACTTAAGGCGTATGTCTGAAAACGATATGCGGATAGTACATAAGGCATTGAAGCTTACCGGTATGGAAGAATTTCGAAACAGAAGTCTTGCAGAACTTTCGGGCGGAGAGCGTCAGAGAGCATACCTTGCCATGGTGATAGCACAGGATACTCCCATGATCATGTTGGATGAGCCGACTACATTCATGGATATGGCTGTACAGCAGGAATTTTTTGATATCCTTCGAAAACTGTCGGGTGATGGCAGAGGGATTGTTATGGTCTGTCACAATATAGAACAGAGCCTGGCATACAGCGACATGATATACATCATGGATAACAGGACTGTGATAAAATCCGGAACTCCCGATGATATAGTGAAGGATAACGAAGTATTTAGAAACGTATTTGGCGTATCAATAAAAAAGGTGGAAGATGACACCTACCTGTATCCGTATGTGTTTTCTAAATAGAATATATGTGACAAAGGGGAAAGAACATGGCATATTTTCCTATGATGGTGGAATTACAGGATAAAAAAGTTTTGGTGATAGGTGGCGGTGAAGAAGGTACCAAAAAAGTTGAGATTCTGTCGGAATTTGGATGTCGTATAACACTTATAGCAAAAGAAGCAACAGAAACTGCTATTAATCTTTCAAGCCTGTATTTTAACAGAGCATTTGAAGATACTGATATAACAGATGACTATATCATGATAGTAGCAGCTACAAATGACAGAGAACTAAACAGACGTGTAAGTGAACTGGCCGGTAAACACAGAATACCTGTAAATGTTGTGGATGATACTGAGCTTTGCAGTTTTATATTCCCGGCTATAGTAAAAGACAGGGATGTTGTAGTCTCTGTGACAAGCGGAGGAAAAAGCCCGTACATAGCTCAGCATATAAAGGGAATAATAAAAGAAAACATGCCGCATGAGATAGGGATAATAAATGATAAGATGGGCGAGTGCCGGA
>JAEEKN010000212.1 GCA_016282435.1 Lachnospiraceae bacterium
CGTCCTTCATCTCGTATATTACACCGTCCTTGTATATCATACCGTTTTCAAGTTCGGTTTTTGATGAGAACCAGCATATTTTAGCCTTTATGTTCTTGGCTTTTTCTCTTAAAACTTCATCCTCATAGTTCAGGATGCAAAGTTCCTGAGGCGTCTGATTCTTTGTACAGTTCAGTTTTGCGTTTATATAATTCTCCATCGTATGATGACGGTCAAGATGATCGGGAGTGATATTTAGTATCATGCTGACATAAGGATGGAATGTGTCAACTGTATCAAGCTGAAAACTGCTCATCTCCGCTACGGTTACGCCATCGTCCGTCGACTGTCTGCATATCTCAGTATAGGGTATACCGATATTTCCGCCCACCAGAGTATTCTTAAATTTTTTGCCTAAAAGATATCCTGTAAGTGCGGTGGTGGTAGTCTTGCCGTTTGTACCGGTGACCGCTACTATTCTGCCTTTTGTATGGTAATATGCGAGTTCAACCTCACCGATAACTTTAACGGTATCCTTTTTAAGTCTCAATACAAGAGGTGAATCAATGGGCACTCCGGGACTTAATATCAGATAATCAAGATTTTCTGCCGATCCTTCCGACAGGTTTTCAAATTCCAGTTTTCCGTTAAACCCTTCACCTATTTTGTTTTTAAGTTCAGTCTCGTCCTGTTTTTTATCATCATAAAGAATGACTTGCGCATTCTCATCCATGAGCAGACGCGCTGCTGCGATTCCGCTTTTACCTGCTCCTATTATCAGTACTTTTTTCCCCGAAAAATCCATTTTAAAACCTCCTCTGTTTACATATCCTCTCCGTTTTCTAAGTCTTCCTCTTCTTCATATTCATCAAAGTCTTCAGGGAATATATCATCTATTATCTCATCCTGAGGCTTCTCTTCAAGTTCCTGAAGAAGATTGAGATCTACGTTGTATACGATATCTCCTTCCGGATACAAACCAAGATATGGAAGTATCTCGTTCATTATCTCGGATGTCATCTTTGTAGCCGACGAACTGCTTCCGGCAAGTGCTTCATCATGAATCTCATCGATAACCACATATGTCATTACCTGAGGGTTTTCTACCGGTGCAAACCCCACAAAGGATACAACATATTTTTTCTCGGTTCTCGGTCTCTTCTGTGCCGTTCCGGTCTTGCCGCCTATCAGATAACCTTTTACTTTGGCAGGTGTGGCGGTTCCTGCTTCAACAGTCATATAAAGAGCTTCCTTTATAAAATCCGATGTGGTCTTCGATACGGTTTCCCTGACGGGTGCGTTTTCTTCGCTTCTCACCGTAATGCCTTCATCTGTCTTCATCTCTTTTACCACATGGGGCTTGTAATATTCACCGCCGTTAAGTATTGAAGCATATGCGGCAGCTATCTGTATCATGGTGACATTGAACGTGGTTCCGAAACTGGATGTTGCAAGCTCCGTTACGTTCAGTTTGTTCCTGTCAATGATGATACCGCTCGCTTCTCCCGTCAGATCTATTCCGGTCCTGTTTCCGAAACCGAACAGGTTCTGATACTTATAAAATTCGGACGCTCCGAGCTTTGCAGCTATATCCATCAATGCGCAGTTACATGATTTCATAAGCGATTCTGCCAGTGACAGGCTTCCGTGTCCGCTCTTCTTGTTACAGCCGATCCTCCATCCTCCTATTTCGGAATATCCGTCACAGTTGAAGTGATCTCCGGTGCTTATCGCGTTCTCTTCAAGTGCAGATGCTACAGTGATGGTCTTGAATGTGGATCCGGGTTCATAAGTATCCGATATACAGAAATTTCTCCACATCTTGTACAGGGCTTTTGTCTTATCTTCACTTGACATGCCTTCGAGTTCATCTTCACTGTACATGCCTTCGAGCGACCTCGGATTATTGAGGTCATATTCGTAGTTGGACGCCATGGCGTATATCTCACCGTTATTCGGGTTCATAACGATAACGCCTATATTGTTGCATCCTATCTCTTCACGGAATGTTTCTATTTTTTTCTGAATAATGGTCTGAATGTTAAAGTCGAGGGTTGTCACCAGGGTATTTCCGTTTTTGGGTTCCTTCGTCACCCTCTGTCTGTTAAGTTCCGGATCGTAATATCCGTATTCAAAACCTTCGGTTCCAGTGAGATATTCGTCGTAATACTGTTCCAGTCCGTAGCTTCCGCCATCTTTTGTGGCAAATCCCAAAACATGCGAAGCTAGGCTTCCGTATGGATATGCTCTGGAGTATCCTTCTTCGAACCATACTCCGACCGCAAACTTATGCTTGCTTTTGTATTTGTTGTAGTTTGAAACTTTTATGTAATCTATATTTTTCTCATATACGAGATATCTACTCTCTTTGTTCGAGTTAATGACTTCGAGCATTTCATCCCTGTCATATCCCAGACATTCCACCATGGCGTCAAGTGAATCATCGAGGTAATACTCTTTTGAAAGGATAACACTCGGATCGATTATCACGTTGTACGTCTTCTCGCTTCTGGCGAGAACTACACCGTTCCTATCGGTGATATCGCCCCTCTCGGCTACCAGCGTGTTGCTGCCGTATGTCTGCTGGGACAGAACTTTTCTGGAATATTCATCGCCTTTGTCATTATATATCATGGCAAGCCTGACAATAAGTCCGACGCATGCAAGAACAACCAGTATAAATACTATGTACAGTTTGTTCTTCATTGCATCATTGAACCTGACAGGTCTTTCCTTCCTACGGGTCGGCCCCCGTTTTCCGGTTCTTTCATCAATGATCATATTGAGCTTCCTTTTTTACCTAACCCCAAATAACTACTTAATGGGTGAAGGAATTATTTCCCTCACCCAGTAAATCTACAGGTCCCTATATCAGGGTATTTCATAATACTGTCTTACATATCCCTCATCAGGCTTCTCGTAGTAGATTGTATCATTCTCCTTAGGATAGATCATGTTCAGTTTTGAAACTGCGATGGTATATATATAGTTCCTGTCGGTTTCTACATCGAGCTGTCCAAGCAGGGAGTCGTTAATATTCTGGATATCCTTCAACTCTGCCTTTGCTGTTGCTATGGCTCTGTTGGCCTGAATAATATCTGCTCTGGCCTCTATGTATGTATAGCAGCATTTTACGATGGCTACCGAAAGCACTGCTATCATAAACAGTTTGATGAATCCGAAATTGTATTTCTTCTTATATTTTACCTGTGTCTCAGTTCTTAAATTCGGATTGAACTCAAATCTGTTCTTTCTCTCCTTCTTGCGGGGTGAGGTAGATCTGAAATCCTCCTCTGAATACTCCTCAGTAAAAAGCTGGGTGTCATCGTAGAAATCTTCTTCGTATTCAACTTCTGCCTTCCTTGCTGTAGAACCTTCCACTACGCCTCTGTTGTAGTTCTCATAATAGTTTCTATCGAAGCTGAATCTGTTTCTTCTGTTCTCTGCCATTCTTTTCACTGCGATTACTCGCTTTCCCCTTCCGTTCCATCTAGGAGCTTATTTGTTTTTCGAAAATCCTGAGTTTACTGCTTTTGCTTCTCGGGTTTGTCAACAATTCCTCATCCGTGGGAATTATTGCCTTTTTCGTCAAATGCTTTCCTTTTGATTTTTTACCGCATACACAGACCGGAAATCCCGGCGGGCATATGCACGGCTTTTCTGCCGTATTGAATGCCGACTTTACTATTCTGTCTTCCAGTGAATGGAATGTTATGATGCAAAGCCTGCCTTTATCATTTAGGAGGTCGATCATGGTGTTCAGTGAATTCTCCAGAACCTCCAGTTCCCTGTTTAATTCTATCCTTATAGCCTGGAATGTTCTTTTGGAAGGATGTCCTCCCGTTTCTCTCACTTTTGCCGGTATCGACGCTCTGATGATCTCATTCAGTTCAAATGTTGTCTCGATACTTTTTTCGCTACGTTTTTGAACTATGTGTTTTGCAATGTTTTTTGCAAATCTGTCTTCGCCGTAATCCCTGATAATTCTGAACAGTTCCTGTTCGGTGTAGCCGTTTACTATATCGTAGGCTGTTCTTTCGGATTCCGTATCCATCCTCATGTCGAGCGGTGCATCACTCATGTAGGAAAAGCCTCTCGAAGGTGTATCCAGCTGATATGATGAAACTCCCAGGTCGAGCAGTATTCCGTCCACACCGTCGATATTCTTACTTTTAAGTATCTCTCCGATATTTTCGTAGTTGCTTTTTACTATATCCACCCGGTCCTTGTAGCTCTCCAGTCTCACTTCAGCGGCTTTTATGGCATCCGGATCCTGGTCAATTCCTATTAGTCTCCCACTTTTGAGCTTTTTTGCTATCTCAAATGAATGTCCGCCCCCACCTAAGGTACCGTCGACGTATATTCCGTCATCTTTTATGTTCAGTCCTTCAATGGTTTCATCAAGCAGAACCGATTTATGATTAAACTGTAACTCTTCGCTCATCTGATTCCTCTTTAGAACTTCAGGCCGTATTCGTTAGCAAGTGTTTCAACGATATCCTCAATGTTCTTATCACTGGTCTGGGCATCAAGTCTTTCCTTACTCCAGATCTCGACTTTGTTGAATGAACCTATCATGACTACATCCTTGTCGAGCCCCGCTTTTTCCTTGAAGCTTGTGGGAACTATGATCCTTCCCTGTTTGTCCGGTTCCACTTCCTGGCAGTTCATCATAAAGAAACGCTGTACTTCTCTCGCATCTTTATTCATAGGAAGCTTGTCTACCATCCCTTTAAGGAATTCTTCCCACTCTTCGTTCTTGCAAAGATAAAGGCAACCGTCAAGTCCCATCGATATTACGAACTTGTCTCCAAGTTCTTCCCTGAACTTGACCGGAACGATAATCCTGTTCTTTGGATCTATTGTATGGCTATATTGACCCATTAACACGATTATCACCCCCATTTTTTGGATTTTTTTGGGATTTGCCCCCACTTAATGAATAAATAATAATATATATACACAAGAAAATCAAGTTTTTTTTACAAAATTTTTATTTTTTTTAATCAAAATTGACGGTAAAACAGGTCAACGAACCCACAAAATTGTGCATTATCCATATATTGTGTGCGAAAGTATGTTCGACACAAGAAATGTAACATCTATACGAACATATGTATTTATTTTCAGAACGACTGTTTATATTTTCATTTTGAGTGTATATTTAAAATAAAAAAACAGGTAAATTATTTTACCTGTTTTGTAATGTATCTTGTATAAGCCAATGTCACCTGTAAAAAACTTCAGTTTTTTCAAGGTAACACCTCATCCGGCTGCTTCGCAGCCACCTTCCCCTCAATGGGAAGGCTTTGAAACATCGGCACTCTCGGTCTCATCCGTATTCTTTGATGCGTCGGTGGTTTCAGCCTCATTAACAGCCCCTGCTGTATTTGCATCAGTCGCGGGCACGGTGTCATCAGCTGCCATTGTGCTAACTTCTACCTTTATATCAGCTGCTTTTTCGTTATCCACATTCTTTGTCTTCCCGGCGGTTTTTGACTTTGCACCTTCAAGTTCCAGTACCAGGGACACGACTTCACCCGAACGTGCAGCCCTTATGTGGAATACAATGAGCAGAACCATACCTGCCACAAACAGTCCTGCCGAAAGGAGCTGTGAAGCTGCAAGTCCCGTTCCCCACAAAAACAGCTGGTCCGTACGAAGTCCCTCTATAAAGAATCTTCCGAGTCCGTATCCAGTAAGATATATCAGAAGTATCTCACCGTTGAACTTCTTCCTCTTCCA
>JAEEKN010000213.1 GCA_016282435.1 Lachnospiraceae bacterium
CTCCCGTAACAGCCATCAACGTTTCTCATGAAGGAAAAATATATACGGGCTGCGAGATAAACAAAAAAGATTTTACGGTAATCGCCGTTTATGAAGACCAGACCACCGAAAAAATCCATACTTTCCAATTGTCACGTGACGTCTTTTATGACAGTGGTATCCAGCCCCTGACAATAACCTACGGAGGAGTCAGTAAACCGATAGATCTCGAAGTCACAGAGCGGTATATCACCGGTATCCGGGCCGAATATACCGGAAGTGTCGTAGTGGTCGGCCGTAAATTCAGAAGTGACAACCTCCACGTCTATATCAAATACGTGGACGGGGCCGAAGAAGAAATTACCGACTACACCATTCATACCAGAAAAGTCAGATACATAGGTACCAATACTTTTACAGTATATTACGGAGACAGTTTTTCCGCAGAGGTTATAGTCGAAGGAACAGAGTACATAAAGCCGAATTTTGATTACGTTTCATCCGCAAAAACCGAAGTGGACGGAACAAAAATCACTGTAGATACAGCCATCCCCGTATATATGGAACCCGATTCCACAATCATCGAAGGACTCGAGAAAAAAACTGTGCGTAAAGCATACCGGAAGCTTGGTCTTAAAAGAGGTAAATTCATAGCGTTTGAGTATTATTTCGCAGATGACAACAACGAACTCGAGCTGCCGCTTACAATACGTGTCACCCTCCCCGAAGGCTATGATATCGATCACTCGTTCCTTTACTATTGTCCCAACAAAAAAACTATTATGGGACGTATGAACAGGACCGTCATAGACGATAAGACTTTTGAATGTACCCTGTTTAAGGTAGGTACATATATGCTGGTCAATTCCCCTCAGCTCACAGAGGATGAGTTTGAGACAGACGAAACCGAAGAATAACAAAAAGGCCATCGGAAAACTCCGATGGTCTTTTCTTTACCCTGCATTCATTTCAAGCTGTGCGTTTACGAGTCCCGCATATATACCGCCCTTCGCCATAAGTTCGTCATGGGTTCCGACCTCAGCTATACGATGATTATCGATTACTACAAGCCTGTCGGCATCCTTTAGCGTAGACAGTCTGTGCGCTATGGCAAATGTGGTTCTGCCATTCGTGAGTCTCTCCAAAGCCTTCTGGATCAGGTATTCACTCTCTGTGTCCAGACTTGCCGTAGCCTCATCCAGGATGAGGATCCCGGGATTGTTGAGGATGGCTCTCGCTATCGCTATTCTCTGTCTCTCACCTCCGGAGAGATTAAATCCGCGCTCGCTTAAGTACGTATTATATCCGTCCGGCGTACGACAGATAAACTCATGCGCATTGGCCATTTTGGCAGCCTGGATTACTTCATCATACGTCGCATCAGGCTTTGCAAATTTGATATTGTTGAGGATTGTTCCGGTAAACAGGAATGTCTCCTGAAGTACAACACCTATCTGCGAATGATAGTTCTCAAGCTTTATGTCTTTTATATTTGTTCCGTCTATCAGTATCTCCCCGTTATCAACCTCGTAAAGATGCATGATGAGGTTGATAAGTGTCGATTTACCGGTGCCCGAAGCTCCGACCAGTCCTATCATCTCTCCCGGCTTTACATCTAGACTTATGCCATCAAGCACGGGTTTATATGATTTATATCCGAAGGAAGCGTCCTTTAGCTGAACATGTCCCTTTATCTTCATCTCCTTCGATTTTTCCGTATCGAAAATCTCCGGTTCCTGGCTCATTATATCACCGATTCGCTCAAGTGAGGTTACGACGTTCATAAGCTGACGTGGAAGGTTTGTGATCCAGCCGACATACTGATAAAGCATGGATACATATGCTATAAACTGTATCAGCTGTCCTACGGTTTTTCCACCTTCGAGTACCCTCACGCCTCCGAAGTATGTTACAAGGTATACTCCGACGCTCACTATGAACTGCATGGACGGGAAAAAGATAGCCCAGAATTTTTCATTACTGTACTGTACCTCGGCAAACTCATCCGCAGTCCTGTCAAAATGTGCCGCTTCCTCTTCCTCTTTTCCGTATGACTTAACAACGGACATACCGGAGAGAACATCCTGAAGATTACTGTGTATCCTGTCCGACTTTACCCACTGCATATGGAAACGTCTGTGCACATACTTTCTGAAACTGAAAGAAATATATGCCATAACGGGAATAAAGGCAAATGCCAGAAGTGCCATCTTCCAATCCAGAATAAGCATTATCACCACATCAAAGATGAAAATGATAAATACCGTGAGCAGATTGCAGAATGTATCCGCCATGAATTCATTCAGCCTGGCAGTATCGTTTACCACCCTGTTCATGAGCTCACCGGGCTTTCTGTCGTTTATAAAAGACAGCGAGAGAAGCTGGATTTTCTGGTACAGCTTTCTTCTCATATCGGAACTGATATTTGTGCCAAGCTTCGAACACATATAGGCTTTACCGAGATTGATAAATATTATACCCAAACTCAGCCCAAACATTCCGAGAACTACGAGAAGCGCATCGTATATGGTCTTGTTTTCCGCCTTCAGCACATCGTCTATCAGTATCCTCTGCATAGAGGGATTAAACAAAGTGACCGCTGTAGCCAGAAGCATCAGCACTCCTATGATAAGCAGCATCTTCGGATACGGCTTTACCATCTCGGCAAATTCATGTATCAGACCCTGTTTCTTATGACTGCAATGCGGACACTGCTTAGTCCCCGGAAGCGCTCTTCCGCACTTCGGGCACGTGGTCTCATCCTCATTGCTTATCACTCTGGCCTTCCGGTTTTCTTTTAGCAGCCTGCATCCTCTGGAAATATATGCATATCTCGACAGATGTTTTGAAGAAAAACGGACCAGCAGATTTTCTTTTGCCTTTTCCTTCTTCTCCCCGTCGAGCGTGTAATACAGCACACCGCAGGCTATCATTGGCTCACTTAAGATCTCCGAAACCTCATTTAACCTTATTTCTTTTTTCAGCTTTCCTTCTTCGATTACAAAAAGCCTCTCTTCCGAAACCACAACGTAGGAGTCCCTGATATATTTTCCGTCATCCCCGATGTCATAAGGCACGCAGTAGACCATCTCCTCGCCTGCCTCAAGTCCCAGAAGCTTTAAATATTCTTCCTTTAAGTCATATTTTAGAATCATAACCTTATCTTATTCTCCATTTTAGGCTCAAACGCCGCAAAATCTTACAGGAACAGATCAAGTTTCTTTCTTTCTCCTGCAGAAAGCTTCATAACATCCGGTATTTCAAAGCGGTTCTCATCCACATCCAATATGAGGATCCTGGTCTCCGAAAGATGTACCACGGAGCTTCCTCCCATATTTATGGTAAACCTGCACTCGCCTCTGTCTGTCACCACATCAAAATATGCATATCCGTATTCATCTTTGATATTAATGATCTTGGTGATCACAGGAGTGAAATATCTCATATTCATCTGTGCAATAAGCAGTTCCCTGGTCTCCTTCGGAACGTCGCCCAGATCCTTGATAATACCGATTTCTTTTGAATTCTCATCGGAAGTTCTTATAGATATATAATGATCGGGATCCGTAAACGGGAACATCCTCACTACCTGAACCCTCGAATATTCTTCGTCCCCGATTTTTAAGGACACAAACCCACCGCCGGTCGCCTTAAATTCCGAATTCTTTTTATCCAGAAAACGCATTTTCAGCATCTCTTCAGTTTCTTTTTCCATCTGTTCCAGATTGAAGTCCTCACCGCCGAACGGCTTTCCGGGTCCTCCTTTTCTTCCGTCAAATCTTCCCATTCTTAACACCTCTATCCTCTTTCACTGTTATTCAATACCCTTCAGAGCCAGCGCTTTCCTCTGAAGCTCCATAAGTTTGTAATATGTACCCTTTTGTTCTTCCAGTTCCTTATGAGTACCGCGCTCTGTGATCTTCCCGTTATCTATAACCACCAGATAGTCCGCATCCTTAAGTGTAGACAGCCTGTGGGCTATGGAAATCGTAGTCCTGCCCTTTACCAGATATGATATGGATCTCTGAATATCCCTCTCCGTTTCTGTATCAACCGACGCGGTCGCTTCATCCAGGATCAGTATTTTAGGATTCGACAGTATCGCTCTGGCGATAGAGATTCTCTGTTTTTCTCCTCCCGAAAGCTCCCTTCCGGAAGAACCGATACGTGTATCATATCCGTCGGGCATTCTCATGATAAACTCATGTGCGCTCGCAAGCTTGGCAGCTCTGATAACATCCGCATGCGATGCTTCGGGATTGGCATAAGCAATATTTTCCTCTACACTTCCCATAAAGATATATGTCTCCTGGGAAACCATAGCCACATTCCTTCTCAGGGACTTAAAACCTAAATCCTTGATATCGATGCCGTCTATCAGTATCTTTCCTTCCTGTGGATCGTACATACGTGATATCAGGTTGACCAATGTGGTTTTTCCGGCACCGGAACGTCCCACTATACCCAGCATGCTTCCTTCTTTTATCTCAAGGTTCAGTTCCTTTAGAACAGGCCTGTTTACTTCATATCCGAACGAAACATTCTGAAGTTCTATCCTGCCTTTGGGGTCTTTTAACTCTATAGGGTTCTCCGCCTCTCTGATCTCCGGGACAGAATCTATTATCTCAAACATTCTCTGGGCACTGTTCATACTGTCGGACCACCAGTGGAATACCCTCGAGAAAAAGTTGATGGGACCCTGAAGCTGTCCAACATATCCGACGAATGTGATCATGATACCGTATTCTATTTCATGGGTGACCATGATGAGATAAACACCTATCAGCCATACCGATATATTCAGTATTTCAAAAATTCCGGAATACGAGCCCCTTACCAGGTTCTGTGTTCCCACTATGCTCATCTCGGCTTCCCGTAGCCTCGAGTTATTCTTCTCAAACCTCGAAGTCTCCTTCTTTTCCTGGCCGAAAGCCTTTACCACACGTGCACCGGTCAGGTTATCGTTTACCTGGCTGTTTACCGCACGTTCGGCTCTGTGACGGTGACCGAACTGAGTCCAGATACGTGGACGAAGCTTCAGTCCTATCAGCATTATAAACGGAATAACCACGAGTACCATCAAAGTCATCTGCCACTTAATGCTGAACATAAAACCCAGTGAAACCAGTATGGTAAGTCCGCTTATAAAAATATTGGGCAGTCCGTCTATAAAGAAACCTGTTATTCTGTCTGCGTCGCTCATTACACGTGTCATCAGGCTGCCGGTCTGGCGCGAACGGAAGAAACTGATAGAAAGCTTTCCCATGTTCCCGAAGATGCTTTTCTTCATATCCCTGACCACATTAGTCACTATCTTCGCTGCGAACACACCCTGTATCATGCCGATGACTATGATGGTTATTCTGGCCATAAGCATGGTAAGCACCACCATCAGAAGTCCTGTGACAAACTCCCCGTCCTCTATTCCAAACTGTCTAAGGAATTCATTGTTCTTGGCCAGTACCTTGTCATATAATACAGTACCATTTAAGTATGGCCATACCAGATTTAGTCCTGCGGTAAGTATATAGCATAAAAACAATCCGGCTATAGTCAGTTTGTAGGGCTTAAAATACCCCAGAACCCTGCGGAATATGGAACGTCTGTCCATACATCTCGGGCAGACCTTACGCGACCTGTCCGGGTACATCATCCCGCATATGGGACAATACTCATCCCTGTCGTCCTCGTCAGTACCGTAAACCTTAAGTTTCTTTATCCTCTCTTCTTTTGACTCCGGGGTTCCTTCTTCTTCTCTTTTCTTCCTATCCTCATCAGATCTTCCCTCTTTGTCAAATTCCTGTGAAGCCTTTGTCTCCATACATATCTTGTCAAAAGTTCTGACAAGCTTGTGCATTTCTCTCTTGTACAGGTTCGAAAATGCCGTAAGCCTGTATGTTACACCGTCAACATCCGCTGTCAGCACACTGCAGGCCACCTGAGGCTCTCCTTTGAGGTTTTCTGTTTTTTCAATATCATAGATTTTTAAGGTCCATTCCTTTTCGGACAGGTCAACGGGGTTTTCTTTTGACATGTATCCCTTAAATGAACGGATTTCCTTTTCATCCGGAGCGGACATGACTACTGCCAGCTTTTTTAACGTCAGGACAACAAAACCGTCCGCATACAGACAATCCGTGTTCATGTCCGTAGCGGAAGCCGCAAATATATCCTCCTCCTCTATTCCGTTTTCTTTAAGCAGTTTTAAGACTGCCTTCGGAAACAAATCCTTTTTCATAAAAATCCTTTCGCATATTACTTAATAAATTAAATGCCTTTGCATAATTTCGTCCGATATCGTTCCCTCGGGCTATACCATAAGAATAAAAGATATACCATCGTGGGTCAAGTGATTTTTCGGTACAATACATGTCACTTCTTGCTAATCTATATCGAGTAGGCTAACTCCTGCTCGATACGATGGGACATCTCGAAAGCATAGCTTTCTCGATGTCCGTTTGCTCAGCCCTCAGTTTGCAAGCAAGCTTGAACTGAGGGCATTCGCTTATCGCGCAAAAAAAGCACATACCTTTGTCAGATATGTGCCTTTTATCCATATTAATATAGTACCGGATTATTTGAAGTACCTGTTGTAAAGACCCTGGAATGCCTTGCCGTGACGAGCCTCATCCCTTGCCATCTCATGAACGGTATCATGGATTGCATCAAGGTTTGCTGCCTTTGCACGCTTAGCCAGATCGGTCTTACCTGCTGTAGCACCATTCTCTGCTTCTATTCTCATTTCAAGGTTCTTCTTTGTGGAATCGGTCACAACCTCACCTAACAGCTCCGCAAACTTAGCAGCATGCTCTGCCTCCTCAAAAGCAGCCTTTTCATAATAAAGACCAACCTCGGGATAGCCTTCTCTGAATGCTACTCTGGACATAGCAAGGTACATGCCCACTTCTGAACACTCACCGTTAAAGTTAGATCTAAGATCTGCCAGTATATCCTCGCTCACACCCTGTGCAACGCCTACTACATGCTCAGCAGCCCATGTAAGTTCACCTTCCTGCTTGTTGAACTTTGAAGCAGGTGCATTACATACCGGACACTTCTCAGGTGCGGCATCTCCCTCAAAAACATATCCACATACGCTACATACATATTTTGCCATAATAATTCTCCCTTCTATCCCCAATAATTTATTCAATGCCCAACCCGGCACTGTTTCTACATTATACAACATAAAGACCCAAAAATCAAGCAATATCTATTGAAAAAATATCTGAACTGATATATGATGATACTAAGATTAAAACTCATAAAGCCGTTCAAGCTTACACAAAAGACACTTTGAGATTTTTGACCGGCACCATAAAGTAAGGTAACAAAATCAGAAAAATCAACTGTAAATAATATAACAAAGGAAACCGGCATGAAAGCGCAAAGAAACAAAACTATAGATATAACGATTGAAGAGGGAAAAGAGTATCTCGAAAGATGCATCACCATTTCAGAAAAGACTGAACTAAAAGACGTTCTGGACAAAACCATAAACGGAGATACCTTTAAAGTACTGAAATACCTGCCCGAAAAAAGTGTGGATCTCCTCATCGTCGATCCCCCATATAACCTGGATAAGGATTTTCACGGCAAAAAATTCAAAAAAACAGCCGACGGGATGTATGAAGAATATACCGAAAGCTGGATCCTCGCGGTTATCCCCCTGCTAAAAGACACCGCCAGCATTTACGTATGCTGTGACTGGCTTTCAAGCTATGTGATCGCCATGATATTAAAAAAGCACTTTATCTTAAAAAACCGCATAACATGGCAGAGGGAAAAAGGAAGAGGCGCACTTTCAAACTGGAAGAACGGAATGGAAGACATATGGTTTGCCACCATGTCCAAAAAATATACTTTTAATATCGAAGACGTAAAAATCAGAAGAAAAGTCATCGCGCCTTACAGGGTAAACGGCACCCCCAAGGACTGGGAAGAAACAGATGATGGGAATTTCAGGAATACATATCCCTCAAACTTCTGGGACGATATCTCGATACCCTACTGGTCCATGCCCGAAAATACAGCCCATCCCACCCAAAAGCCGGAAAAACTCCTAGCCAAACTGATACTTGCCAGCTCCAATAAAGGAGACGTTATACTCGACCCGTTTTCAGGCTCGGGGTCCACTTCCGTCACAGCAAAAAAGCTCGGAAGGCATTATATCGGCATAGAGCAGGATCCGACATATTGTGTATGGACTGAAAAACGCCTTGAAATGGCAGAATCCGATCCTGCCATCCAAGGCTATACCGACGGTGTATTTTGGGAAAGGAATACCGGTTCCCTCCAGCAGAAATATAAATGATTTCTGACGGTTCCCTTATCTGTTATCCACATGTTCCGGGTTCAGGTCATGGTGCGACAGCCTGTCCCATGCTACTTCTTCCCATTTTGTTCCGGGTCTTCCGTAATTACAGAACGGATCTATAGAGATACCGCCCCTCGGTAGGAAACGTCCGAGCACTTCTATGTATTTGGGATTCATGAGCTTTATCAGATCCTTCATTATAATGTTTACGCAGTCCTCATGGAAATCCCCGTGATTTCTGAATGAAAAAAGATAAAGCTTTAGGGACTTACTCTCCACCATCTTCTCATCCGGTACATAGGATATGGTTATGGTGGCAAAATCAGGCTGTCCCGTAATAGGGCAGAGGCTGGTGAATTCCGGACAATTGAATTTTACAAAATAATCGTTTTCCTGATGTTTATTAACAAAAGTCTCAAGAAGAGACGGATCGTAGTCCGTTTTATATTCCGTCCCCTGACTTCCGAGTTTTGTAAGTTTTTCTTTCTCTCTCATGGCTTATCTCCTTTTTTATACGGCTTTACCGCAGTCAGTTTCTCTTTATCTGTTACTTCTTCGTTCTTTATGCCTTGTCAGCTGATTTTGCCTGATCGCGGGTTTCATCAATCGGTTTAATGGCTCTCGCCAGATACATAAACGGTGTATCGAGCAATGCCACCACCGCCTTAAACAAATACGTGGTAAGCAGTATGCTGATAAACACATCGGTCGGATATGTTCCCCAGAAAGCCAGCGTCGTAAACACCAAAGTATCCACAGCCTGGCTGGTAAGTGTGCTCAGGTTGTTTCTGATCCAGAGTTTTTTGCCGTTATTACCGGTCTTGTTCCAGATAAAATGATACAGGAATACATCCAGGCTCTGACTGCAGGCATATCCGATAAAGCTTGCCAGGGCAACTCTCGGAACCAGCCCGAATACCACATTCAAACTATCATTCACATAGTCATTTGAATTAGGTTCGAACAGAAGTGTTATCTGAGTACCCAAAACCCATAGAATGGTAACGACAAGTCCGTATTTTACCGCTTTTCCGGCAGCCTTTTTCCCGTATCGCTCGCTAAGTATATCGGTCACCAGGAAGGATGCGGCATACAGGACATTTCCGGCTGTTGAAGAAACACCGAAAAGATCAACGCATTTACACACCTGGATATTTGACAGGATCGTAGCAAAAACAGTGAATACATACAGCCCCGCTTTGCCGAAAATCTTGAACAAAAGCAATACGCTTCCCAGAAAAAATAGTATACTCACTATAAATATAAGATTATTCATTGATATTTACTCCCTTTTACTTCTATAAGCCTTCAAAACAGACATCAGGCATCATGCATGTACTCTATCGGATCTTTTATCCCGTTCATTGCAAAGGCTTTCTTCCTGTCAAGACAGGTTCCGCATCTCCCGCAGGCCTTTTCTTCACCTTCATAACAGCTCCACGTCAGTTTAAACGGCACCCCGAGTCTGATTCCTTCCTCCACTACTTTTTCCTTCCCCGCCTCAACAAAGGGAGCGACAACTTTCACCGCGTTTCCGCTTCCGATATATACGGCATCCGATATAGCTTTGTTAAACAACGAGCTCGTGTCGGGATATGCATTCCCTGCAGCATCATCGGCATGGATCCCGTAATATACTTCGCTGCATCCGTGACTGATTGCTACAGCTGCTGCCGAAGAAATAAACAGACCGTTACGGAATGGTACATACGTACTCACAGGAGCCCCGTCCTTTCCTACGAGCTGCTCCGCATAGTCACCGTGAGGTATTTCTTCCGGTGAACCTTCAAGCAAAGAACATGTACTTTCCTTAAAGATTTCTCCCAGGTCCAGTTCCAGCCTTTTTACTCCGTAATATGCAGCGATTTTTTCGGATGCCTCAAGTTCTTTTTTATGCTTCTGTCCATAATATACGGATAGAGCGAGCACTTCATCCGCTCCGTATTCTTTTACCGCCTTTGCGAGGCATACGGTACTGTCAAGACCTCCGCTGAATAAAACTAATGCTTTCATGCTTTTCTCCTCTTGTATCTACCCCGCACCTAAAAAAACAGCTCTGCAAAAACGCAGAGCTATCCCGTAAAATAGTCCTGGTTTTGTTTAACGACAGGATGGTACAAACGAACTGTCGGGGTATCTTTTAACCCGTTTTATCAATATCCGTTGGGGTTATTTTTCTGCCATCTCCACGAATCCTCACACATTTCAAGGATTCCGTACTGAGCCTCCCAGCCCAGTTCCTTCTTTGCCAGTGACGCATCGGAATAACAGGTAGCTATATCGCCGGGGCGTCTGGCTGTTATCTCGTACGGTATCTTTACTCCGCTGGCCTGTTCAAACGCTTTTACTATATCCAGAACACTGTATCCGTGGCCGGTGCCGAGATTATAAATCTTAAGACCGCAATTTTCCTTTATCTTATTTAATGCCTTTACATGTCCGAGTGCCAGATCCACCACATGAATATAATCTCTGACGCCTGTTCCGTCATGTGTATCATAGTCATTTCCGAATACATTCAGGTGATCTCGCTTTCCGACAGCCACCTGTGTGATATAAGGCATGAGATTGTTCGGGATTCCGCTGGGATTCTCTCCCATGGTTCCGCTCTTATGAGCTCCTATGGGGTTAAAATAACGGAGCAGTATCACATTCCATTCCTTATCTGCCACGGTCACATCCGACAGGATCTGCTCAAGCATGGACTTCGTCCAGCCGTAAGGGTTTGTACAGGTTCCTTTAGGGCACTCCTCGGTGATCGGGATAAATGCGGGATCCCCGTATACAGTTGCAGAAGAAGAAAATACTATATTCTTTACCCCTGCATCCTTCATAGCCTCTACCAGGCACAGAGTTCCGTAAATATTGTTGTTATAATATTCCAAAGGCTTCGACACGGATTCGCCCACTGCCTTAAGACCTGCAAAATGTATACACGATTCTATGTCGGGATTCTCGTCAAAAATCTTCTTCAATGCTTCTTTATCCCTGATGTCGGCCTCATAAAACTTTGGCCTTTTTCCCGTGATCTTCTCTATCCTGTTCAGCACCTCAGGATTGGAATTGCTTAAATTATCGATTATCACTGCCTCATATCCGGCGTTTTGAAGTTCTACCACCGTATGGCTTCCGATATATCCTGTTCCGCCTGTAACCAGTATGCTCATGTAAATACCTCCTTCGTCAAAACCGTAATTTTTTTAAATCAGTCGTATGTTTTCTATGCCCAGAGTTTTTCCGGATATACCCCGCCGGCGATAAGATTCCTTATGGCTTCCACTACTTTGGGTCTGTCCTCTTTGTAGGTTACTCCGAACCACTTTGCTTCTGTCTCCAA
>JAEEKN010000214.1 GCA_016282435.1 Lachnospiraceae bacterium
GAAGATAATCGGAGCAAAGAACCGAGCAATCTTCATGCTCCTGCATGATCTTCTCCATAACAGCGATCTTCTCCGGATCCCATCTGTCATCCTGATCCGAAAAAAACATAAGATCACACGTTGCCAAAGAAGCCGCATGGTTAAAATTGTTTGCAAACCCCAGGTTATCGGGATTTACATAAACACGCCATTTTTCATCGAGGCCGTGCCGGGAGATATATTCCCGTACTATCTCAACCGTATTATCGGTTGAACCATCGTCACAGACTATCAGTTCATCCGCGGATCTGCTCTGTTCACGTATCGTGTCCAGCTGCTCTTCGATATACTCAGCCCCGTTGTAGGTGGCCATTATCACAGATACTGACATAAAAATAGCCCAACCTTTTTAATTATACGTACTTCAGAATAAATGTCAATTTTTTACTTAGAAATATTAAATTTTTTGACATCGAATACTAAAACGGCAATTATTCGTCAGGTGTTGTAGTCTCTTTTTATGATAAATCTCAGCCTGAGCATCTCGGCAATCAGGTTCATAAAAAGCTTGTTGTAATGCTTCAGATAATATCCCTTTGCACTGCTTCTGATGTAAGGATTTTTCCTGAACTCCGGAACATTCCTTCGAAGGAATTCATGCGTCCTGTTTACAAGTTTACGTCTGGAACCAAATCCCTTTACAAAACCGATCCTGTTAAGTGAACTGCACAGAAGAACCTTTCCGACAAAATACTCCAGTTCGTAATTATAATCATTTCTCAGGTTCTTACTTTCATAAAAGCGGATAAGTGCATCAAACACGGTAAATATGTCAGCCACTTTTTCCGGTCTGGCGTTCGTCATGGTGGAGCCTGCGTGAAGAGTCCTGGAACTGAGAGCCTCTTCGATATAAACCGGCTTCCTGATCCAGGGGAGCAGTTCTATAAAGAATGCCGTATCCTCGTAAATGCACCCTTCGGGATATCTGGCTCCGGACTCCTCCAAAACCGTTCTTTTGAAAAGCGTGGTGAACATACTAACATTGGCGTCAATGAACATTTCTCTGTTATTGCGGCAGATCGGACGCATGTCCATCGCCCTGACAACGACCTCACGGTCATTCTCATACCTTACCGCCTTGTATCCGCACCCGACAAAGTCCGCATCATGCTCCTTTGCGGCACCATACATCTTTTGAACCCATTCAGGATCAAAACAGTCGTCCGAATCAAGGCAGGTGATATACTCGCCTGTGCACACGTCGAAAGCCAGGTTTCTTGCACTGCCCTGACCTCCGTTCGGCTTGGTGATCACTTTGAACGTTTCCGGATACCTGACCGCATATTCTTTGATGATAGCCGGAGACTTTCCGTCGGTAGATCCGTCGTCCACAACGATCACTTCGATATTCTCTTTTCCGATGCTCTGACAAACAAGACTGTCAAAACACCTTCGTATAAGCTCTCCCGTGTTATAGACAGGGATGATGACACTTACCTTCTTCATAAGATAATTCATATATTCCTAATTTACTATATACGAAAAGTATACTCTTCCGATCTTGCTTCTGAGAATGCGTGCCGCTTCGTCATCGGGCATCCCCCCTGCTTCCGAATATATAAGCATGGCGGAAGCCGCATCGTCCGATATAAATTCGTTGTATCTGTAATCCCCGCACACATTTCTGATAAGATACCTTCCCTCGTAGGTATCCGATTCCCAAGGAGGTTTACCGTCAATACTGGCAGCGCCGAAATCGATCAGCAAATACTTCTCCACACGGCCGCTTTGATCCGTTACTACCATTATGTTCGTATCCCTCAGATCATTGTGCACTATATTGGTCCGGTAAAGCACATCGAGGATCTTACATAAAAACTCACCCAGCAGTCTGATCGAATCACGGTCCAACCGGTGCTTTTTCAAGTGATCATCCAGTGTTTCATACGGAACATACGGATACTTAACCCAGGAGTGATCATCCGCATATCTTTCCATCAGGACAAAACAGTCTTTATCCTCTCCGCTTTCAATGATCCTCTTTTGAACTGAGATTTCATTTTTTATTGCCTTTACGGGTCCCGGCTCATTGCCCTTAATAAAGGATTTCTTATTTCCTTCGTTAAATATATATATATTTCCTCCGGAGTTGCTGTTAAGCAATCTCCCTTTGCTGTCATGCGAACCGGCGCTTATGACATTTTCTCTGATCAAACGGTCTGTAAACGCCTCGCATGAATGTTTCTTATCTTTACCGATCCGGAAAAACTTGATCCTGAAATATGTTCTCATTCTGAGCAGGCTCATCTTTTTTGACAGTTTGATCCGGGCTTTACCCGAAAAAGTTATTCTTTTACCGATCTTTCTCGAATAGATCGTATTATTTGCATGACTGATCTTTACATTGTTTTTCAATGTATAATCGACAAAAAAATCCTCAACGCCCTTTTCATCTTTCATAAGGCGTTTCATATACCGGGCAATTATATTTTCCCTAAGCCAGGAAGCACGGTTCGAAAGGCAATACGCTGTATTCAGCCATAGAAAAGCAACGTCTTCGGAAGAAACATCGAATCCGGATTTTTTCTTTTTACGATACCATTCAGCCAGTCCCGCTTCTTTGAAGGTCTGAAGAACAATGACCCTTTTTCTGCCCTCATCAATGAAAGTAAATCGGTTGCCGTAATTTTTTAATGTCTCCGGAACATTTTCCAGAAAAAACAGCACCTCTATAGGATCGAACTCAGGATCGTCCAAAATAACGTAATCAATACTATTCTCTTCCAATATTTTGACTACTTCTTTAATGGTCACAACTTTTTCTCCCAAACAAGACGATAAAGCAGGATCAGTCCCAATACGTTTCATTGGTCACATTGCGGAACTTGATCTTTCCATAAATGTACGGCATTAAGGATTGAATATAGCATTTAATCCTGGTTTTACTGCTGATCCCGGAATTATTCATAAACTCTTTGATTTCTTTCCTTAAAAGAGGTTTCAGCTTCTCTTTCCTTGTTTTCCTGCTGCAGAGATGATACTTTTCGATAAGTCTTTTGATGTAAAGTTTTTGAAGGATATTATACAGATCTTTTCTGCCGGAAGCTTTTAGTCCTTCCAGATGATCATTGATCCAGCTTATATCTCCAAACAAAAGTGCTTCCCGATTATTATTGGCCAGACTGCTTTTTCTTCTGCGGTAATAATACAGAGCATCGGACACGAAAACTATTTTTCCGGCGCGGTCGGCTACGGGAAGCATGATCTGCACATCTTCACACAAGATTGGTTTAAATTCCAGATCCTGAAATATCTCCTTTTTATACATCTTATTCCAGGCAAATGAAAAGGAGCCCGTATACGATGTATATATCTCGCGGAGAAAAGCATCCGGAGAATACTGTTTTTCATTTTCTATTTTGCAAAGAGTATGACTGGGTACATTTTTATTCGGATAAGAGGAATAGTAATTACAAAAAACCATACCCGCATCGTGTTTGATCAGAACGTTAAGCAGCTTTTCAACATAATCCGGTGCAATATAATCATCTGAATCGATAAAGCAATAATATTCCCCCGTTGCATGTTTAAGTCCGACATTTCTCGCACTGGCCAGACCACCGTTTTCTTTGTGAAAAACCGTTATGCGTTCATCCTGTTTTGCGTATTCATCTGCTTTCTTTCCGCAGTTGTCCTTTGTTCCGTCATCAACAATAAGTATTTCCAGATTCCGGTAAGTCTGGCTCAATATGGAATTGATGCATTCGTCAAAATACTTTTCAACATTGTATACCGGAACGATTATGCTTACTTTTCCAAGATCACCACTCATATTTCCGATTCCTTCCTTATGATCGAATTAATTCTTTTTCCTTTTTTATCCTATAGATATACCCCCTGTGATCTGCAGGGGGTGTATGAAAATGCAAAGATTATATATCAGGAAGTTCTTTATGATACTTCTGAGCCTGTGAATATCCGTAAAAAGGGATCCTTTTATTTTTCTTGTAATATCGCGGTTTTCTGATGATTATCTGAACAAGCTCAAATGCCAGCGGATGTCCGGAAAGAAACAATTTGATCTTGTCTTTAAAAGATCCCGATTCTTTTGCTTTGGTTCTCCAGGAACCTGTATTCAGATGAATCGTATAATGCTTGCCCGTCAGAGAACCGATCTCAAAATATTCCTTGGGGTATATGGTAAAATCCGATAATTCCTGATAACGGTTATTGAGCTTAAATTCCGGATAGTTTTTCAGTGCATACCATGTGATATAGTAGTTATTTGTCACGTAATCGGATATGTAGAATTTACCGTCCTTCTCCACCAGCTGAAGATCACTTTTGGTGTCGGTGAAAACAGTTCTATCATACATTGATAAAAGTGAAGCGATGAGATCACTTCCTTTTGAGGCGCCTATTATAGCGGTGCCGATGCA
>JAEEKN010000215.1 GCA_016282435.1 Lachnospiraceae bacterium
AAAATCAGGATTGCCTTTCTCATCGTATGTGCCGTATAAGAACAAAGTCTGCGGACAAAAATCATTATTTGGTTTTAAACTTATCTTTGCCATAAACACCCCCTGATATATGTTAAATAACCCTGTTTTTATTATAACGCGTACTGATGTCAGAAATATATCTCGAAAATATAATTTATGTACAGAAGTAAAAGACATGAGCCAGATTTGAATAAAAACTTCTTCATCTGTTATAAAACATATACTTCAGACACCCAAAACAATTGATTTTATGCGTCTTTTATGACTCCTACAATTTTTCGATTACTTGTTTACTTCCTCAAAATATATCGTATATGCTTCATCATTAACTTCATATAGAGGGATCATGTTTATATTCTTCGGCTGGTGCTTGGTTCTGTAGTTATTCTGAAGCCACACAAACACATCGTAGACATGTTCCGTGTTCTTATACATGAACTCTTCGGGTTTATCAAAATCTCCCCTTATGGTATCAACCTCTTCTGTAAGTCCCGCAAGCACTATAGGTCCATCAACAAATGCTGCCATTTCGTTCATATCAGGCAGTCTTTGTGCTTTAACTTCGCTTGGCAGGAAGATATATATCTCATCATTTGCATTTACTTTATCAATGAATGCGTAGCCGTTTTCTGTTTTCAGTTCTTCAATATCTATTTCTTTTCCATTTACTGTGATTACAGGCTTAGCCGATATCCATCCGGGTATCCTTAGAGCCAATGTAAATCCGTTACCTGCTTCTACCTTAAAGCTCATCTTCCATCTGGATTTTTCACTGACCGAATGTTCCTCAAACAGTGACTGTACTTCACGTCCACTCATTAAAAGTGACTGATCCAAGCTTATATCGATACTTCCCAGTTTTCCCGTCAATTTGGACGGTATATACTGGTTCACATACAGTGTATTATTTTCATCATCGGCCGAATAAACAATCCTCGGGTACTTTGCAGCCGACTGTATCATGGTCCCCTGACAGCACCAGAAATCACGCCTCTTGCTTGCCCATTTCTTTTTTGATCCTGTTGTCATTGGAAGAAAATATGCAGGCATGCCATTTTCTTTAGACTGCTGTGCAAGGAAACCGTTATATATGCATCGTTCAATATAGTCGCAATATTCACTGTTGCCCGTCCATGAAAAGAGATAAAGCGCTACTCTGACCATGTTGTATACGGTGCAGAATTCCTGTCCGCGATCCCCTCTGTACTCTCCGAGTTTTTGCGGCGGTATCCAGAATTCTCCCGCATTGGCTCCCGTTGTTGCATACATGCCCCTTTTGGTAACTGCCTGATCCCAGAAGGCTTCAACGATCTTTCTATAGTCATCATCTTTTGTCATCTCATACATCTTTGCAGCACCCTGAATTATAGGGATGCTGGCGTTTGCATGTTCATCGGTCAATGCATCCTTGCCTTGTCTTAAAAGGGTAAATATCCCCTGATCTTTATATATATCTGCCAGAGTCTTATATTTCTCATCGCCCGTTACTATATATGCATCTGCCCAGACCTCAAGCATGCCTGCCTGTTCACCGTCATATATACTCTTAGGGCTTCTCTTTTTCATGTCTTTTGTCCAGTCGATAAACCAGTCTGCCATTTCAGAGAGTATAACAAGTGCTTCTTTATTTCCGGTATATTTATATGTATCGAGCAGTCCCATAAGAAGTTTGTGAACCGTATATTGCGGTGACCAAATATAGACACCTGTAGTCATTATCTCAAAATACTTCTCCGGTATTGAGGCTGCCCATCGCCCACCGTTTGCAAGCTGGCATCTGCGAAGTTCACTTACTATATGACGCAGCTTTGCTTCCAGTATCTCGTCTTTTTCATTTGCGATCACAGCTGCAGCCGCAGACATATAATGACCTAAAAAGTGTCCACGTAACTGACACGTGGGAGCTTCCCATCCCCAGTGTAAGTTCGTCTTTTCTGGTTCACTAACTGTCATAATGCCGGGAATGATGATCCCAGCTTCAAAATAGTAATTCTGTAATAGTGCAGTATCATCCAGCTCTTTCAGATACGATTTGTTTATATCAATTCTGTTATGAAAGAGTCCATTCTTTATGATTACTTCGTCAAATCTAAATGTTCTTAACCTTTCTTTCATAGGCACCTCTCAACGTTACTTCCTATTTACAAAAACAATTATACTATATTTTTATAATGGGAATTTCACTACCATATATAAACATTTGTCAGGTTACTATACTCCTATATAACAGACTAGCATATAATTTGTTCATTTGTGCAGAAATTACTGTTTTCTGTTCAGATATTTCTCATAAAATCATCTTGTTTAATGTAAAGTATTTACGAAAACAAGAATTTAGGAGGAAAGAAAAATTATGGAATTAGTTTATAAGAATGCTGACATGAATGATGTAGAGGTGCTGATAGACATATATAACTCAGCTTTTCATGATGATTATAATTCTTTATGAATGAACATTCAGACTGGAAGGAACTTACTTTAGTTACTCCTATAGATAAGGAACAAAATGTCAAATTCTATACCGAGCGTTTCGGTTTTGATATTGTCGATGAAGAAAAAGACGGAAATGTAACAGTTTATCAGTTTAAGCTGTGTAACAAATAATTATACTATTCAAGTGTCGGGAATCGTTCTGATCTGTAAGAGAAATTGAACGCCAAATTCCTATCGCAGGACCAAGTTTAGTTGTATAAACGGCTTGTACCTCACTTGTACCCCACTATTTTCAAAAAGAAAAAGGGCTCAAACCCGCATAAATACTGAGGATTTGAGCTCTCCACGAAGAGGCGTGAGCCGGATTTGAACCGGCGATGACGGTGTTGCAGACCGGGGCCTTACCACTTGGCTATCACGCCATAAATACTTTAATAAT
>JAEEKN010000216.1 GCA_016282435.1 Lachnospiraceae bacterium
ATGCGTGGTGGTACATGTAACTGTAGCGTAGTTATCAGTGACGAAGCTATCGGATCACCCCTTGTTACAAACCCTGACGTACTCGTTGCTATGAACCGTCCTTCATTAGAGAAGTTCGTAAACAGCGTAGTCCCCGGCGGCACAATCCTTGTAGACAGCTCAACAGTTGATATCAAGGTTGAGAGAACCGATGTTACCGTTTACTATGTACCTGCTACAAACTTAGCAGACAAGAACGGTCTTAAGGGTCTTGCAAACATGATCCTTCTCGGAAAGCTCTACAAAGAGATGAACTTCATCTCAAAGGAGTCACTCGACAAGGGTCTTCAGAAATGTATACCTGCAAAGAAGGCAGATATGCTCGGACTTAACCAGAAAGCTCTTGAAATCGGTATGGAGCAGTAATATATTACATTATGAGGACGGTTTGGGCCGTCCTCTTTTTATTTTTATTTAATCTATAAAAAACTTGAAAAATTCTTTATTTAGTGTATACTATATATAATAATGTTAGACACATGAACCCAATTAATTTATGAGAAAATTTATGAACGGTTTTGATATATGGATGAGGATAATAGTAAAATTTTAACAAAAAAATATAAACAGTACCTTCTTCCCTCTATAATGACTTCACTGGCACTGGCGCTCAATGAATTTGTAGATTGTATGCTGGTATCAAATTTGTTGGGAGAGGATGCTTTAGCTATTGCGAATCTGGGATGCCCCGTTATACTTTTGATTGCGGCGGTTTATGTGCTGCTGGGCAACGGAGGATCAATATTTTATTCACTTTTTCTTGGAAAATGGGATCATAAAACCGCAGGGAAGGGATTTGCTTTTTCTATGTTCCTTTCGGCAATCTGTGGAATACTGTTTCTTGTTCTTGGAATAACGTTAAGTGATGGATTCTGTAGTCTTTTGTGTCCGGATGCCGGTTTGAGAACAGAATTTGCCGATTATTTCAGAGTTCTGATATATACAGCACCTATTCTTATTGTGATGCTTACTTTTGTATGTTTCCTACCTCCAAGCGGTGCACCGGTTATAGCTACTATAGTAAACATGGTGGCAAACGGTCTGAATCTCGTGATGGATGTGGTATATATAAAAGTATTTGGGATGGGTGTTGAAGGTGCGGCATATGCTACTATTACCGGATATCTTGTCGGTGCTCTTGTTATGATAGTACTGATTAAGAAAAGACATGTGAAAATCTATTTTATGAAATTCAGATTTTCTGATATAAAGTATGTCTTTACATTGGTTATACTTGGAATTCCGGCTTCGGTTCTTCAGATATGTTTTACAATAAAATATGCGGTTAGCAATAATCTGGCCTCGCAATATGGAGGAAAACCCGGAGTTGTTGCGTTTTCATTATGTTTACAGACCTTTTCGCTGGCTTCTGTATTCCTTCTTGGAGTAGCTGATACTGCCCAGCCTCTGATGGCTCTTTTATCAGGTCAGAAGGATTACAGAAGTGAGAATACAGTACTTAAACGTTCACTTAGGTTACAGCTTATCTTTGCATGTGTATTGGTGGCACTTTTGGAGATAGTTCCTCAAGTAGTTCCTGCTATGTACAGCATTACAGATGAAAAGGTGTTAGAATATGGTATCACCGGAATCAGGATTTTCTCGCTTACATATCTTTTCAGAGGAATTTGTATTCAGTTTATGAGATTTTTCCAGGTGGAAAAACGTCACAGATACGCCTTTATCATTAGTTTATGTGATGGATTATTGGTATTGCCTTTGGGATTTATGCTTTGTTCCGGATATGATATTAATGGTATTTTTATTGCTTATCCCATTTCATCAGCTATACTTTTGATATTTATTATTATATACAATACATTTTTGTATAATACGAACCGAAACAGATACATGAACCGTTTATTGATAAGAAAAGAAGAGGACGGTGTAAAAGTACTTAATATTACTATCACCGATAACCCGGAAGATATATCGGCTGCCAGTGAGAAAATGACCGATTTCTGTACAGAAAACGACATAAGTATGAAATTAGCATATAAGGTAGGACTGTTATGCGAAGAGATGGCTGTCTATACGAATAACCATCGTAAAGATAAAGGGGATATAGATTTAATGCTTAGAATAATGGGTGATGAGATCACTATAAACTTCAGAAGCATAGGTGTACCTTTTAATCCTACATTAAGTACTGAAGAAGATCAGATGGAAAATCTGGTTATGCTTCGTAAAGTTGCATCAAATATTTCGTTTGATTATATTATGGGTATGAACAATACACAGATAGTTATAAAGTGAGAATGTGAGGGGTATGTATGAAAATTGCGATTTATTCATCTTGTGGTAATGGGGCTGAATCCGAACGTATGGCCTCATATCACTTTCTGCCCACCAGAGCTTCGGAATGGGACAGAATTAGTAAAATGTTTCCGGAACATGAGTTTAGGGTATATTTCGGCTTCCAAGGGGGGGCTACTATAGATGAAGACGGATATAAGATACTGGAAAAGGCAAAGAATGTCCCGTATACTGTTATACCGTTTGAATATACCATAGACGAAATAGCTGAACTTATAGCTGCAGATTCGCCGGATGTTGCGATAGCTTTTTCTACACCATCAATTCCTTATGACTGGGGTGCTGTACGTAATTCACTGATAGCCGAAAAGTTAAGGGAAAAAGGTATAAAAACCATAGCTCATAATACTTCATTATCGGAAGAAGCGTTTGAAAAGCATAAGATAAACAAAAGACTTAGAGAACTGGGTTTTAATATTCCGGAAGGCATTTTTATAAATAAAGGTATCTATGATGCCAACCTGAAAAATGCCGGGATAGTTAAAAATGTGTATAGGGAGTATGTTAAACAACGTATAGATAAACTTCCTCTTCCCGTAGTTATTAAAAATGATGCAGGTGCCGGTTCTGTAGGGTTTTCTGTAGCATATACCACTGAAGAAGCATTAAAAACTCTTGATATCGATAATTCCGGAGTTGATCTGATAGTTGAGAAAATGATTAAAGGAATCATTTTTGGAGTTGAGATATACGGAGCTGACGGAGATTATGGATTTAAAGGACCTATAATCTTTTCACCGGATGAAAATGGAGTTACAGATCCTTTTGCCAGTGTTAAATACGGTCCTGTAAAAAATGATGCGTTTAATGTTTCGAAACTTAAGAATGACCTGTTGAGAATGGCAAAAGAACTTGAGTTTTGCGGAAGTATGCAGATAGACCTGATGTATTCGGAAGGTAATTGGTATATTATAGAACTTAATCCCAGATTTTCTCTTATGGCGATGATAGTATCTGCAATAGAGGATAAAGATTTGTTCCAAAATTATTTAGAACCTGCACTACCTGGTATTAATAAGGATTTACCTGCATCAGAACAAAAGTATGCACTTGATTTCAAGACATTGGTATATAATGAAGAAACCATAACAAATGTATGCCGTGATTTTAACTGCATAAAAAGTGCTATGAGGTTTAGACTTGCTGAAGGTGATAAGACAGAAGAATATACTGAAATAACAGTAGGAGGTTTTAATACCCCTGAAGATTTAATCTCTGAAATTAAAAAAATGAGAGAGATGTATCCACAGATTGTATCTGAAGCAGTACTAAACAATACTACGAAAATAATCAACTATGCAGAAAATTATACGGGAGTAAAAAAGGAGATAGAATCATGAAGAAAAGAAAGTCAATACGTGTAAAGATTCATTCGACCGTAATACCCATAGTTCTTTTGTCGTTGGTTTTTATCGGTACGCTTGCATATATTAATATGAGAAGAATCCAGGATGACAGTTCTGAAGCACTGACCGAAAGAATGAAAGCTAATCTGACAAATATAGTAAACGATAAGATAGCGTTTGCTGATTTTCAGATAAACGGATATCTTATGGATTTAGGTAATGTGGCAGATTATATACACAGATTGTATATGAACCCTGAAAACTACAAGGAACGTGAAGTAGATATTCCCAGAGCTGAGAATAAGGACAAACTTGTAATGCAGAAATGCCTGCTGTATGATTCGGTAACATGGGATATGGTTGAAAAAGAAACGCTTCTATTGTCAAATTCCGAAGATATCATGAATCCTATTATAACTAGAAGTAAAGGATGTATCACTGATTTTAATATTGCTACGGAATCAGGTTTGAATCTGTGCTATGATACTCAGTCCGACATCAAGGTAGGTGTAGAATATTATGATTCTACACAGACAACATGGTATAAGTTGGCCAAGGAAAAAAATGCACCCTGTTTTACCGATATATATACTGATTCGTTTGGCAGAGGAGACATGATAACCTGTACTGCACCTTTTTATAATGAAAAGAACGAATTTGCCGGTGTAGTAATGATGGATATCCTAATTTCAGATCTATATAACAGGGTAATAAAAATTGATCTGGAACAGGCTACAGCGATTCTGGTTGATAATGCCGGAAAAATCATAATGCCGGAAGGTAAATCTTATCCTATAAAGGAAAATGCTGATATAAACGTCGATACTGCCAATAATATCCTAGCAGGTAAAAAGTCTCTGGATTATTCAGGTTCAGGATATTATTATGCATACGGACCGGTTTCCAATGTCGGATGGAAATACTGTGTAATGATTTCTGATGCTGTTATTCTTCAACCGGCAGAGGCTATGGGTGAGAAGATACGTTCTTCTCAGATTACATATATATTAATTTTCATACTTGTAATCGTATTGGTTTCATTACTGGTAAATATTGTAGCTAAAAGTATTACCAGTCCCATTAGTTCACTGAAGGATGATGTTGATGAGATAAGCGGAGGTAATCTTGATCACCAGGCAAAGGTTATTGATAATGACGAAATAGGTGATCTGGCCGAAAAATTCAACTCTATGGCCTTGTCCCTGAAGGACTATATCAAGAACCTGACTGCGGTTACTGCTGAAAAGGAAAGAATCGGAGCGGAGTTAAATGTCGCTACACAGATCCAGGCTGACATGCTTCCGAGAATCTTCCCACCTTTCCCTGACAGGCACGATATGGATATATATGCTACTATGCAGCCTGCAAAGGAAGTAGGAGGAGACTTCTATGATTTCTTCCTGATTGATGATGATCATATAGCACTGGTTATGGCCGATGTATCCGGCAAGGGAGTTCCGGCAGCGCTGTTCATGGTTATAGCAAAGACCCTGATTAAGAACCGTGCTCAGATGTCAAATGATTATTCACCTTCAAAGATACTTATAGATGTGAATAATACTCTGTGTGAAGGAAATGAAGCTGAACTCTTCGTTACCGTATGGCTCGGAATCATAGACCTCAGAACCGGTAAAGGTATGGCTGCAAACGCAGGTCATGAGCATCCGGCTATCCGTCGTGCAAACGGTGAGTATGAACTTTGTATTTACAAGCATTCACCCGCTGTTGCCACTATGGAAGGCATACGTTTCAGAGAACATGAATTTGAGATGCATCATGGTGATACACTCTATGTTTATACCGATGGTGTGGCTGAAGCTACCAATGCGAACAACGAACTGTTCGGTAATGAGAGAATGCTGGCAGCATTGAATGCAGATCCTTCACTGCCGCCTAAGGATATACTGAAGAAAGTAAAAGAATCCATAGACGAGTTTGTAGGCGAAGCACCTCAGTTTGATGATATCACAATGTTGGGATTCACATATCTGGGGGATGCGTAACATATGTGGCTGCGTAGCAGCCGGATGAGGTGAAAATAATAACTGACTAATAAAATAGAAATGAGAGGAAATAAATATGGGCACACCCGGAAGGAAGAAAAACCCGGTACAGACAACAGCAACACGTAACAAATTCCTGGAGACCAGTTTTAATCTGTTTGTATCCAAAAACATTGAATCCGTGACTATGTCACAGATAGCAAAAGCCAGTGGCTACAGGGATATGACACTTTACAGGTATTTCGCTTCAAAACCTATACTGGTCGTAGCGGTAGCATCCTGGAAGTGGGAACAGTTCCAAAATGAACTTTTCAGTTCAAAGTCAGCTCCGAAGAATGAAAAACTCACTGCTAAAGAAATTTTTGAGTTTTATCTCGATTCCTATCTGATGTTATATAAAAATAACAAGGATCTTTTGAAATTTAATCAGTGTTTCAATGTATATGTTAAGTCAGAAGATATTGAGACAGAGACTTTACGTCCTTATGAAAATATGATAAAGAATCTTCGTGAGAGATTCCACAATCTGTATATCAAGGCTCAAGAGGACAAAACATTAAAAACAGAAGAAACTGAGGAAGAGATGTTCTGTACAACGCTTCACCTGATGCTCGCAGTAGTTACGAGATATGCGGTAGGTCTGGTTTATATCCCCGAGAAGGGTTTTGATGCCGAAAAAGAACTTCTGAAAATGAAAGAAATGTTACTTGCCAGATACTCGGCATGATTTTTCACGATATATGCAAATAGGTATAGTAAAAGGGGAATAGTTCATAATGAATGGACAGTTCCTCTTTTTCTCTGCGTGCAACACAAACTTTACAATATGTGCATGTAAATTTATAATAGATAAACAATACGCTGATTTTACAGAAAATTCTTGCAAATATATATTGATTATGATATAATTCTAATAATTTCATATATGGGAAGGGGTGTATATATGTTTAGAAGCTTAAAGATTAAAGTACCGATAATCATAGCTGTTGTGTGTATTATAGCGTTGGTAGTTGAAGGTCTGACAACCATCAATAAAGTAACACCCGGATATGAGGATCTGCTGAATGGCAAGTATAATGCAGAGACAGAATATTTTGCTTCTGTTATCAACGGTTGGCTGAAGGATAGTACTCATTCCATAGTAGCCGTAGAATCGGTTATAAACGCTGCCGGAAAGACTGCATCAGCAGAAGATCTTCTTAACGTTTTAAGAACACTTTGTGAAAGTGATGATCTTTCAAATGATGTATATGTCCAGTTTGAAAGCGGTGGTTTTCTGAGTGGATCTGGCTGGGTGCCTGACGAAGGCTGGGACGGAAGAAAGAGAGACTGGTATATTGATACAGTAGCCAATAAAGGAAACTTTACATTCAGTTCTCCTTATGTGGATGCAGATACGGGCGGACTGGTACTTACTATTTCCAGATATTTTAAGTACGGTGACCTCGAAGGTGTAGTAGCACTTGATGTTTTGGTAGACAAACTTCTGGCTGATATAGGTGATCTGGGCAAGAAAACAGGTGAAGAGGATGCATATATCTTTGTAACAGCCGGCGATGGTTCCATGATTTATCATCCTTATGATAAGTTTGAGTCTACTGTTGAAAAGATTCTGAATGTTTCCGATCTTGATGTAGATTATATAGCTGCAGCTTCTTCTGATGATGCAGATGCTATCGAAGACTATGACGGAACCGAAATATATGTTACTAACAGAGAGCTTACTGATGTTGACTGGGAGATATACTTTGTATCACCTGCCAAAAACTTTGATGATATCGTAGACGGTATAAAGACGCATATACAGCTTATCATAATTCTCTGTCTGGTAGGAGCTATTATAGTAGCTGTTATAGCCGGAATCTTTATAGCAAATCCTATAGCTGATGCCAGTGTCAAGGTAAAACAGCTGGGTGATGATGTAAAGAGCGGCAGGGCCGACCTTACAAAAGATATCGACACGAAGTCAAAAGACGAAGTCGGAAGGCTTGTAGCGGCTGTAAACGAACTGAAAGATGCTATGGGAGGAATCATAGCAGATATAAATAAAGCTTCGGGAGTTCTGATAGATAACGTTACCAGCTTAAAGTCAGCTGCTGACAAGACATCTGATAATGTAAATAATATCTCTGCCGCTATGGAGGAGATGAGTGCTTCATCTGAGGAGACATCTGCTTCTACAGCTCAGGTAGCTTCACAGGTAAATGACATTAACGATCTGACCGTAAAAGTTAGCCAGAATACCGTCAGCAAGACTGATGATATCAGTAACAGCTTAAAGAAGCTTGATCAGCTCAAGAACGAGATTGAAAGAAAAGACAGAAGTATGCTTGATGACCTGAATGAGGCTATATCCAGACTCCAGGCCAGAATCAAGGATACAAAGAAAGTAGAAGAAATAAAGGCTATGACGCAGGGTATCTCGAGCGTAGCATCTCAGACAAACCTTCTGTCACTTAATGCCTCTATAGAAGCTGCCCGTGCCGGTGAGGCAGGACGTGGATTTGCTGTAGTAGCTGATGAGATAGGAACTTTGGCAAACAACTCATCCGAGATGGCAGCAAACATCCAGAAGGTATCTGTTGAGGTACTGGGCATAGTAGAACAGCTGGTAAAGGCTGCAGAAGAAGTATCTGATATAATGCTGAAGATATCTGCTGAGAACTCTGAAGAGAAGAAGAACCTGATAGAAGAATACATCAAGTCTCTTAATGAGTGCTATGATGCAATGGCTTCTATCACAAATGACAGCCGTGAGATCAGTACTGCCATAACAAATATCAAGAGTTCTATCGGAGCTATCGATACTGCGGTAGAAGAAAACGCAAACGGTATCACCAGCGTAGCTGAAGGTTCAGGAATCCTGGTAAATGCTTCCGAGGACGTATTAAGCGATGCAAACTCGATAGACAAGATTTCTTCAGAACTTAAGGGCCATGTCAGTGGATTTAAGTGTTAAAATGCTATTTATAAGACTCCGGATAGATTTCGGGGTCTTATATTTTTTTTCTTGTACTTAAATGGTAAATATGTTAAAATATATCAGTTACATTGACTTAAACGAGGACAGGAAAAATGTCAACGAAAATAAATGAAAAGTATATACAGGAATTCTTTGGGCTGGAAGATACGCCATCCGGCAAAAAAGAACTTGCTGAGATAAAAGGAAAACTTAAAAAGCAGGTGTATGAGAACGGTCAGGACATCATCAAGATAGACGATGAGCCCGATGGCATGTACTTCCTGGAATCTGGAACTGCCAATGTTCTGGACAGGGACCTGAAACAGATAAATATAATGCATGAAGGACAGTACTTTGGTGAATACGGTGTACTGTCAAAGGAGAAACGACTGTCTACGGTTCGTTCGCTCGGTAAAACCGTATGTTATAAGATAGAAGCCGGGGATATGATGGAATTTATATCCAAGTATCCCGATATATACGGCAGAATGATGAAAAAAGTATACGGTGAGGTATCTAAAAAGCATAGCCAGATACTGGCACTGTCCGGTATGAAACGAGGAATCCTCAGACATCCTTCGAATGATGTACCGATGTCCAAGACCCGGATGCTTTTGCAGTACGGTGGACTTCTGTTGGTATACGCACTTTCATACATACTGATACCACGGGATACAACATTCCCTGTATTTGTTTTACCACTGGCCCTGATGTTGGGCTATGTCATGTTCACGAAGAGAACTATAGAATCTCTGATTGTTTCGATAGTATATGCAGCCCTTTTGGTATACAGGACCGATGTATCCGCAGGTTTTACAGATGCGATGATGGATACGATGGGGCAGAAAGACAATGTATTTACGGTCCTTGTTATGGTGCTTATGGGAGGTATGATCAACCTGATAGCGGCATCCGGAGCTGTGACAGCTTTTAAGAAGCTGGTGGATAAAAAAGCAGGCAGTAAGAAAAGAACGATGTTTTCAGCACTTGGGATTATGGCTGTAACATCCATAGATGATGGTCTAAATATGCTCTGTGCTTCAACATCCGTTCATTCAGCCGGAAAGAAAAACGGGATAATAAGAGAGAAACTCGGTCTTCTCTTTAGTATGACTCCCACAGTACTTTCGTCATTTATTCCGCTATCTTTATGGGGTATATTTGTTATAGGTACGCTGACAGCTTCAGTAAAAGGGAATGCAGTTACGGAATTTGCAAAGTCCATACCTTTTAACTTTTTCTCTATAGTTGTAGTTATAAGTATGTTTTTGGTATGCATGGATAAGTTCCCTAAAATCAAGGAGCTAAAGGATGCAGAAAAAAGAGCAAAAGATAAAGGAGTCCTTTATCCTGCAGGGTCTGAGAAATACTTAAATGTCTCCGAACCTGAGATGTGGGGAAAAATATATAATATCATAATACCTATAGTAGTTCTGGCAGCCGCATCACTTATTGTTCGAAGTGTTATAGCCGGTTCTTTCGTGGTTGACAGTGCTTGCGGACTGGTTATAGCTCTTATAGTGATGTTTATCATGTACTGTGCACAGGGACTTATGACGCCCGAACAGTTCACCGAGCATCTGATAGATGGTATAGCAGGTTCGGCGTTGCCGGTGATATTATATCTGCTTACCATGTGTTTTTCAACGCTTCTGGATACGCTGTCTTTGGGAGAATATTTCGGAGAAGCTGTAAACAGTCTTGAAGGACTGGGTCCGGTCCTGCCAGCTATATTCTTCGTGGCTTCAGTGCTTCTGACTATAGCTCTGGGTTCGTCATGGGCTATGTACGCTATA
>JAEEKN010000217.1 GCA_016282435.1 Lachnospiraceae bacterium
AATGAACCGTATCCTTGTATTTCTTGTAATATTTGAAGGTATGGGTATAGTCTGTCTTATCCTTGAAATCATACATGGAGATTCTTACATAACGTCCGTCAAACAAAGAATCCCGAAGCTCACATCCGTAAGGATCCACCGGCGCTTCCATCACGAAGTCCCGGTCTTTTCGCTGGTCTGTCTCGTAGCCGTTCACCATGATCTCTCTTCCGTCTTCATCAACGAAAGAAAGCTTGATATGGGTGGTTCCGGCCCTGTAGTAAAACTTGATGACCTTCTTTGCCGAAGGCATGGTGCCTTCTTCGTATATTTTTTCATCATCGGCTTCCTGCCTGTAATCTCCCTGATCATCCACTCTGCTGTAACCCTCAAGGCTGAGGAATTCCACCTTATAGGGCGAACCTGCCTCAACCCATGAGGTCTCCGTTGCTTTTACGGACTGATCATTATTTTCTCCGTCATAGAGAAGATACTGAACCTCCAGAATAAATTTATCCTTGGCATAAACAACCTGTGCACTGATCCCCTCAGCCACATCAGCCGCGGTGGCGTAACCCTCTACCACCTCGGGAGTCGCATTGTACAGATCGATCTCAGGTGAAGGATAGCGGTAGGAATCACCTACGCGAAGGGTGGCATTCACGGGAGCATGAGCCTGCTGTCCGTTTGAATAATTATAGGCAATGGAAAGGGCCACCTCTTTGCCCTGATAGGGAACGTTCACGGTAACATCCTCATTACCCATGGTTCCTTCCACCTTGCTTGATGCATACTGGCAGTCATATCCCTCAACCGCAGGGATATCCACACTGTAAGCATCTCCCTGATCCAAAAACTCGATATGAGCAGATGCTATGGACATATTGTTCTGATTGACAAAACGCACCGTGAGCTTATTCTTATCCTCCGCAGGCTCGCCGCCTATGGTCAGCTCGTTCAGCTCCTGCCAACCGGTGGAGAGCATTTTGGTGCCGCTGCCGGTAACAGTTGACACGTATGCTTCCAATGCAACATATATGGTCTCACCTGCAACGGGAGCATAACTGCCGTACCAATAGGGCGCGATGCTGAAGGATACATCATCCCCCGAAGGCGTCAATGCCGAAGTAGGCAGGGTAAAAATGCCCTTTTCATAGATCGCTCCGTCCCCTTCCATGGCGCCGAAATACAGTTCGTACTCTCCCGCTCCCGTCACCGGCGTGAACACACCCGAGAAGGTCCAGTTCCCCTGTGCATTCGTGGTGGTCGAGCAGGAAAGACTCTTAACATCGGGAGGCAGAGCCTGACATCCGCTGTCCGCCTCCTTGACTGCCTGCAAAACCGTAGGCGTCTGGACAGGCGCGATCTGGCCTTCCAGAATATCCTCATCTTCTTCCAAAGCGTCCTCTTGAACCGTATCCTCCGGCTCTGCCTCGGAGCTTACATCCTCTAAAGCATCATCCGCCTCATAAGATGCATCGTTAGCCGATACTTCCTCTGCTCCGGGCTTATCCGCACCTTCCTCTGCCGCAGCAGTCAGCGGATAGGACAGCACGCCGGTCATGACCAGCATTAATGCCATGTAGATAGAAAGCATCCTTTTCCAAATTCTCTTTTTCCCCATACTTTTCACCATTTCCTTTCCGGTATGATCTACCAAAATAGTGACACAACCCTATCTTACTATCCCTTTCCGGTGCTTTCTACCGTTCCTGTCTATTCGGTCGTTTTGGGAGTATATTCGGTTCATGAACGACCCACAACCGACTTTGTCGGATGGGGTTTCTGTTATGCCGCTGTGCGGCATGAACCTACAGGATCTTTACATCCTGCAGAACAAGGCATGTCCACGATGCCCCTATCCCATCGGGTTACCTTTGGGAATACTTTTCTTAAGATGTTTGCCGCACCATTAATATCAGCATTCGTAACTGTTCCATCATAGTGTCTGTACAAACCTCTTTTGATCCTTTTACCGGAAAATCTGTATTCTATCTTGTCACCTTCCTTGTATTCCGGTATTGGGTCGAGTGCCAAAAAATCAGCCTTGGAAGTATAGCTTTCTTCCGTGGTCACAAACATGATTCCGTAAGCAGCCAACTTATATTCCAACATGTCCGCAAATATCGTCATCGGTATCTGCACGAAGTTCTGGTTATTGACATGTCCTATATCTATCTTCCGCTTCTGGAATACATTATGTCCCATTATTACCACATCCACGTGATTGTCTTTCGCATAGTCAGCTATCCGCCGGCTTATCTTGTGAAACTGATCCTTGATACGACGGTTCCGCTTTCCCGTGAGCTCATTCATACGTTTTGTTCTGTATCTGCCGTTACACAGCATTGCTGCGCCTGAGAGTCGTGCAAGTTCCTTGTTATACAACTGGTTAATAGATTTTATGAAACCGCCCTTTATGATGAAAGGCCTCTCACCAAAATTATTTACTACTGCTGCTATGTTATCAGTCCCGGGATCTATTGCCATGACACGCAGATCATCTATGGAATCCATTTCCCCAAGTTCTCTTAGGATAACATCATTTTCTACAGGCGAGATACCACAATCTTCCACTTCCAGGACTACATCTATAACAAACCTGTCTCCTGCAGGTTTGATCCTTACTTCCTTAAGCCTGCTGTCACCTGCAAAAGGGCCAAGATTCAGCCTTGTCTTGGTCCCCGGAAACTTAAGATACTTATCATCCTTAACTGTACATATCTGATTGGTAAGGACTGCTGTCTTAAGTCCATTTTCCTTACAGTATTTGGGGAGTCTCGGCTTGCCGGTAAAAGAAGCAGGCTTCATCTTATACGCTTTAACAGCTTCAAAAAAGGATTTATAGTCCCTAAGCAGCATCTTCAATACCTGTTGGTTGGCCTGGGCCGGAAGCGCATAGTATGCACTGTCCTTTGATACTTTAAGGACGCGATCCAGCGCGTTATATGTAAGCCATCTGCTATCACTCAGGTACTTGGTGCCGGCCAGGGTATCCTGGACAAGCCGGTACACCTTCATCTGGTTCTCATATAGCGGTTTCATAGCCTCAAAAGAATCAACTGCTGTTACATACTGCCTAATCAAGAAATTGGCACGGTTATACAGAGCAGCTGACTTTAGGCAAAGCGCTGAACAAAACGGATACAGACGGCTGTTCTTTTTTATATGATACTGCCTTGTTCGATACATGGTTGTCTTTCGTGCCTCCTTGTTTTATACTATGTATTATAGCACAAAAACAGCCAGTATGCAAACATATGTTTGTTTTAGGTAAAGATTTATGGATGACTACAACAAAGGCGCCCATTCTGTATATAAGCTCACATACCATATCATATTTGTCACCAAATACCGGAAAAAAGTGATTACGGATGAGATTGGTGATTTCATGAAGGATATGGCTGATTACCTGTGTAACCGGATGAACTGTACCCTTATATCTGCCGAGACAGATGAGGATCATATGCATCTGCTTGTTTCGATGCCACCGGATATCGCCCCGGTAAAGCTTATTAACATGGTCAAAACGCAACTTTCCAAAGAAGTGCGTGCCAACTATACTGAGCATGTGGAAAAATATCTGTGGAAGGATTCCTTTTGGAGCGCGAGTTATTTTTGTGCCACTACGGGATCTGTTTCAATGAATACCGTGAAGTCATACATCGAAGGACAACGCACTGACGAACACAAACGAAAATATGTCAAATCAGGAAAATACAAAAAAGCGATTCATCCCGCAACCGACATCCGTCGGGAGGGGTTTTCTCGCTGAGTTATCATACATCACAATAAAATGTTGTATTTCATCCGTTTTGTATACAAAATCTCCAAAAATGCACGAACCCACCGAAAAACTATGACACTTCGTTTTTTTTGTGCTATACTTTCGGATGTTTATTTGAGAGGTTTATGACTCCAAAAACGTACAGAGGGGATTTTTAGACTCATAATCCAAGTTTTACAGGAGGAAAAGTACGATGAAGAAGAAATTAGTTACCCTGTTAACCATGATCTCCGTAGCAGCACTTCTTGCAACGGGATGCGGCACCAAGCAGGAGGATGTACCTGCTACCGAGCCTGAGACCACAGAGGAAGAAGCTGCTGTGGAAGAGACCACCGAGGCAGAGGAGGAAGAGCCTGCTGCAGAAGAGACCGAGCAGGAAGCTCCCCAGTCCGCAACCTACGAGGATCCCAACGGCTGGTCCCTTCAGTATTATGAAGACAAGTTTGAAGTAAACCAGCAGGACAATGTAGTATCCTTCGTTTATACCGGAGAATCTGCCGGCACCAACATGCTGACCGTAACCTATGATGTTTCCAGCAAAGATCCCGAGACCATCGTTGACGGTCTGATCAAGGAGTGGGGCGACGGCGCTGTTAAGTCCGAGGGTACTTTCCCTACGGATGAGACCGTTCCCGTTGTAAGAGCCAGCCTGCCTCCCGCTGAGGACGGTTCCGGACTTTACATGGAAGCCATCGTTCGTTCCTTTATGG
>JAEEKN010000218.1 GCA_016282435.1 Lachnospiraceae bacterium
ACCCAGATCGGCCATAATGAGTGTCTCTTCCAGTTCCTCGTAGAACTCGTCATTTATAGAAGAAAAGGCACTGAATATTCCCGAAAGGCCGCTTGCTATGCTTTTTCTGGTCTTTGAAAGGCCAGAAAACAAACGACTGAAAAACCCTTTTTTCTTTTCTTTTTCCTCTCCCATGTTACACCTCTTAACATTTTATTATTTGTGACTATTCACAGTCTGGCCCTTAGCCACTCATAAACCATATATATCACTACTTATCCAGGTCGTCTTCTATCAGACTAACCGATACCAGCGTCGATACACCCTTCTCCTGCATGGTGATTCCGTACAGCATGTCTGCACTGGCCATGGTGCCTCGTCTGTGTGTGATGACTATGAACTGCGAATTCTTGGTCAGCTTATGCAGATAGCTGGCGTAACGCTTTACGTTTGAGTCATCGAGGGCCGCCTCTATCTCGTCAAGCAGACAGAAAGGCGAAGGCTTCAGATTCTGGATGGCAAACAGAAGGCTTATAGCTGTGAGCGCCTTCTCTCCACCTGAAAGCTGCATCATATTCTGAAGCTTTTTTCCGGGCGGCTGGGCGATGATCCGGATACCTGCCTCCAGGACATCCTCATCCTCTATAAGTTCAAGTTCTCCTTTTCCGCCTCCGAAAAGTTCACGGAATACGACATTAAACTCCTGTCTGATGAATTCGAAACGTTCCGTAAACTGCTTCCTCATGGCCTCGTCAAGTTCTTTTATAAGTTCTTCTATCTTTGCTTTTGATTCCGTGAGATCTTTACGCTGACCGGTGAGCAGGCCGTATCTTTCGGATACGTTCTTGAACTCTTCGATGGCGTTTACATTTACGTCTCCGAGTTTTTTAATGCTCTGCCTGCAGTCAGAAATATCTTTTCTGGCAGATGAAGCTTTGAATTCCTCATCCCTGTATTCTTCGGCCGTTGTAGGAGTCAGCTGGTACTCTTCCCACATATATGTTACCTGAGCATCTAATATCTCACCGAGCTTGTCTCTCTGGTTCTGAAGCCTCATAGCTTCTTTTTCGAGATCGTTGATCTGTTTGCTAAGTTCCGACCAGGAGTTGAAGAACTCTTTATGGTCATGGTTTATCTGTTCCTTTTTACCGGTGAGTTCTTCGATGTTTTTAGCAAGAGCTTCCACTTTTGCCCTGCCGGCTTTGATCAGTTCTTTGATCTCGCCCGCATGTTCCTTTTTACTCTCTAACTCTTCATCGGCCTCTTCGGAACTGGTCCTTATACGTTCCTTGTTTGCTTTTAAGCGTTCTATCTCTGAATCGATACGTGCGATATTCTCACCCGTATAATTCGATGCCTGTTCGATATTGGCGAAATCCAGGGCTATTTTCGATACCAGATCAGCTGCTTCTTTTTCTTCTGCTTTTTTCTCGAGGATCAGAGCGTTTGTATCTTCTATCGATTTGGATAGAGTCCTGCTCTTTTCATCGTTGTCACTTAAGCTCCTGTTCTCGTTTTCTATCTCTTTTTTAAGTTCTGAGATCTTCTTCTCGAGTTCCTGAGTCTCTGTCTTGTATCCGGATATCTTCGAACGGATATCTTCTAGATTCTTGTTTGAAGCTTTAAGTTCCATATCAGCTGTGTTACGGCTGACATACATATCTCTTAAACCGTTCTTTACTTTTTCAAGGTTGTCGGAAGCCTCTCTTCCGTTTTCGTTTATACCTGCCAGCTCTTTTCTTAAGGAATCGAGTTCTTTTGACTTTTTACCGATTCTTACTTCGAGTTCTTCTATCTCTCTTTTTCTGCCGAGCAGGTTGCCTTTTGTCTTGTATGCACCACCGGCTATGGAACCTCCGGGTGATAGGAGCTCTCCTTCGAGGGTTACAAGCCTTATGTTATAATCATATTTTTTGGCAATCAAAAGAGCGTTATCTACATTATCCACTACGACAAAGCTCTTGAGTAAGTGTCTGACTATGCCGGCATATTTCTCGTCTGCCGATACAAGTGAAGCTGCATCCCCTATAACTCCTTTTTCGTCAAACACGCCGTTCTCTACTTTTCCTCTGTTTCCGTCTCCTATGGAGGTGATGGGAAGGAAAGTAGCTCTTCCGAGTTTCTCGCGTTTCAGGTATTCGATAACGTTCTTGGCCGTTTTTTCGTCTTCGGTCACCACATGCTGGATGCTGGCACCCAGAGCAGTCTCGACCGCAGTCTCGTATTTCTTTTCAGTAGAAAAAAGATCTGCTACAACTCCGCATATTCCGGGGAAGCTGTCTTTATTCTCCATGACTTTTTTAACAGGAGTGCTGTATCCGTCATATCTCTCGGAAATCTGCACCAGGGCTTCAAGCCTGGACTTTAACCCCATGTATTCCTGTCCGGTCCTGTCTATCTCTTCGGTGTACTTTTTACGCTCACCGTTTAATTCGACTATTTTTTTCTCCAGACCGCTTCTTTTATCTTCGTTTTCTTTTATCTCAGAATTTATGTTTTCAAGTTTTTCCCTACATCCGCCGGCAATCTCGATACCGTCGGCTTCGTCGCTCTTTAATGTGAGAAGTCTGCTGGAAAGCTCTGCCCTTCTGATATTCAGCTGCTCGATAATGGTATCGGCGTGTTCGATGTTGGTTCTGACCTGACCGTTCAGATTCGCTATCTCCAGTATCTCTCCGTTTGCATCCTCTATGCTGCCCGAGAGCTTCTCTATCTCACTTCTTATGGCTTCAAGTTTTGCACCTACTTCGTCACGCCTGCCGGAGCAATCATTGATCTTTTCTTCAAATGACTGCTTCTGCTTTTCGAATCTGGCACGTTCTTCAAACTTTTCATCTATCTCGGAATCGAGTTCTTTAAGTGATTCGGATATTCTCGACTTATTCTGGACGATGTTTTCAAGCTGCTGGTTTAAGAGCTTTATCTCACCCTCTTTTTTCTCTATATCGATGAGAGTTTCCTGTCTGTCGTTCTTGAGTCCATTGAGTGACTCTTCAAGTTCCGCGATAACGCCGTCAAGCCTTTTGTACTCCGCTTCGGCCTTCTCATTGGAATTCTTTGTGTTTTCCAGTTCTTCAACCGCTATATCGCATTTCTCGTCGAGATCTTTTTTCTTTTTACCGCTCTCTTCGTATTCCTTTAAGAAGTTATTTACTTCGAGGTTCTTCAGGATTTCCTTTAATCTCAGGTATTCCCTGGCTACCTCGGACTGCTTCTCCAAAGGTCCTATCTGCTTTTCAAGCTCTCCGATGATATCGTTCACACGGATCAGGTTATCGGTAGCTTCAAACAGATTCTTCTCGGCAACACTTTTTCTCTTCTTGAATTTGACGATACCTGCCGCTTCATCAAAGAGTTCACGCCTGTCCTCCGGTTTCGTGGAGAGGATCTTGTCTATCTGGCCCTGTCCGATGATGGAATAACCTTCCTTACCGATACCGGTATCCATGAATAGTTCCTGTACATCTTTAAGCCTGCATACGTTGTTGTTCAGAAGATATTCGCTCTCACCCGACCTGTATACACGTCTGGCTACAGCTACTTCCTCATAGTCTATACCAAGCTTATGGTCCGAATTATCAAATGTGATCTCGACATATGCGTATCCCATGGGTTTTCTGGCTTCGGATCCCGAAAAGATGACGTCCTGCATGGAAGAACCTCTGAGCTGCTTGGCGCTCTGTTCTCCCAAGACCCATCTCACGGCGTCTGCTACATTACTCTTACCGCTGCCGTTCGGACCCACTATGGCCGTAATACCGTCATGAAATTCGAACAGTATTTTATTTGCAAAAGATTTAAAACCATGTATTTCAATACTTTTTAGGTACATTTTTCCAACCTGTCCTCATAAGTTAATTTAAGTCCAGTCAGTCTTACGTCTGGTAGTACTGATAGCTTCCATGGCGGCATTCTGCTCTGCCGACTTTTTGTTGTGTCCTACACCTTTACCCAGTACCACACCGTTCAGGGATACTACCACTTCAAACTTCCTGTCATGCTCAGGTCCTGTCTCGCCTACGAGCTCGTATACAATCTTCGCACTGGTCTTACCCTGAACAATCTCCTGGAAACGGGACTTATAGTCCACAAAAGTCCCACCGTTCCCGCTCTCAAGAACGTGCTTGATAACAAATGCTTTTACTACTTCATAACCGCCGTCAAGGTAAAGAGCTCCGATCATTGCCTCAAAAGCATCTGCCAGTATGGAATCCCTGTCGGATCCGCCGTTGGCTGCCTCTCCTTTGCCCAGCAAAAGATAATTGCCCAAAGATATAGCTCTGGCTGCTGTTGAAAGCGCTTTCTCACAAACAAGCGCAGCTCTTTGCTTCGACATAACGCCCTCTTTATCCTGGGGTCTTGTCTTATAAAGATATTCACTGGAAACCATCTCCAGGATGGCGTCGCCCAGGAACTCTATTCTCTCATTACACTGCTTGTTCCTTACAGCAAGCTCGTTTACATACGAGCTGTGTGAAAGAGCCAGGATCATGAGATCTTTATTCTTGAATGTATATCCTATCTTTCCTTCAAGTTCTTTGATTTTAATATCCGTTAACAAGTAACTGTCCTCCGTTTACTCAAAAAAGAAGCTGTCTTCTGACAGCCTCTAAAATCATTTGATAGCTTTCTTGATCTGTTCAACTGCATCCGAAACCGTAACAATATTTTCAGCATCCTCGTTTGAAATCTCAATGTCAAATTCCTCTTCGATTCCCATAATGATCTGGAATACATCAAGTGAATCAGCACCGAGATCATCGATAAAGGTTGTCTCCGGCTTGATCTCTCCGGCATCCACGTTCAATACATCTGAAATGATCTTCTGTATTTTCTCAAATTCCATAATAACCTCCTAAATTATTCCTGTAAATTTCTCCTGATTTTCTCAGGTATATCGCTCTCGCTAAATTTGATGCACTGCAGAATGGAGTTCTTTATCTCTACAGACTTTGAATTACCATGGGTCTTTACAACCAGTCCGTTCAGACCCAGCATAGGTGCTCCGCCGTATTCGTCCATACTGAAACCCTTTAAGGTCTTCTTCAGCGATTTCTTGCAAAGAAGCGCTCCGATCTTGCTCTTTAAGTTCGAGGTCATAGCTCCTTTTATCTTTGTAAGCAGTGCGCCCGCAACTCCTTCGTACATCTTAAGTATCACGTTCCCGACAAATGCTTCGCAGACTATGACATCTGCGTCGCCATAAGGTATCTGACGTGATTCAATACTTCCGACAAAATTGATATCCGAACAGTTCTTGAGAAGGGGATATGTTTCTTTTACCAGAAAATTTCCTTTTTCCTCCTCTGTTCCGATATTCACTATAGCTACCTTCGGATTCTTGACGCCTATAACATTTTCCATGTATATCGAGCCCATCTTCGCAAACTGGAGAAGATGTGAGGATCTGGCATCTACATTCGCTCCGCAGTCTATAAGAAGTGAACATCCTTTAAGTGTAGGTACCACAGGTGCCAAAGGAGTTCTCTCAACACCTTTGATACGTCCGGCTATAAGCTGTGCGCCTACAAGTACGGCTCCCGTACTTCCCGCAGATACAAATCCGTCCGCGTCACCGGACTTTACAAGGTTCAGTCCTACAACCACTGAAGAATTCTTCTTTCTTCTGATGGCCAGAACCGGCGCCTCGTCGTTTGTAATCACTTCGTCGGCGGGTACTATCTCAATGCTGTCCTTGTTATATGTGTACTTGGACAACTCCATCTGTATCTTAGCTTCGTCTCCTACAAGGTAACACTTAAGTTTACCGTTTTCGTTGACCGCCTCAACAGTTCCTTTGACTATCTCTAAGGGTGCGTAGTCACCGCCCATAGCGTCAACCGAAACCCTGATTTTTCTGTCCATATCCGTATCCGTCCTATATATTACACTATATACTATTGACCGCTAAAAATCAATACAAATCATCATATCTTTTTGTAGAAGAACGATGAGATCGGTTCAAATCCGTAATCCTTCGGATGCAGTATCTGTTCGGTACTGCCAAGGAAAAGAATACCGTTTGCCTTTAAGGATTTATAGAATCTTCTGTATATAGCCTCTTTTGCTTCGTCCGTAAAGTAAATCAGAACGTTCCTGCATACGATCATATCAAAATCCGAAGGATATGAGTTTGATAACAGGTTATGTTCCATAAATGTAATACATCTCTTTAAGTCGGCACTTACTTCAAACTGGCCGTTTGGAAGCTGCTTAAAGTACTTGGTCCTGAATTCGGCAGGAAGTCCTTTTAAGCTCTTCTCCATATAAATGCCTGTCTTGGCAGCTGCAAGGACCTGTTTGTCAAGGTCGGACGCAGTGATCTTGATCCTTGAGAAATCTAGGTACTTCCTAAGGAGCATAACCAGTGAATAAGGTTCGTCTCCTGTGGAGCATGCCGCGCTCCAGATCTTAACAGATCCGGATTTTGTGATAACAGGAAGTATATCCTTCTCCAATATCGCCCATTGTTCTCCGTTTCTCCAGAACTCCGAAACGTTTATCGTGAGATAATTAACAAATTCATCAAACTTGTCCCTGTTGGTCCTTATAAGGTTAACGTATGAATTATACCCTGTAAGCTTATTCCTGGAGATCAGTGAATCGATCCTTCTCTTCATCTGACCTTCCTTATAGGAATTCAGATCGATTCCGGTAAGGGACAGGACATCTTTTTTAAAGCTTTCGTAATTATCCAAGATACCACCTCCGCTCGTATGTTTTTAAGAAAAAGAACAGACTTAAAAAACATGATTTTAAGTCTGTTCAGTGTTCTAAAAGCAAATTATCAAATATTATGAATTAGCGCTTTCGGTTTCGCCAACACTCTCTTCAGACTGTTCTTCTGCAGCAGGCTGATCATTTTCTTCCTTGGGAAGAAGTGCCTTGATACTTAAGCTGATCTTCTTATTCTCAAGATCGCAGTCAAGGATCTTAGCTTCGATTTCCTGTCCTACCTTTAATACATCTGAAGGCTTCTCGATGTGCTCTCTGGAAATCTGTGAAACATGAAGAAGTGCATCAACACCGGGGAAGAGTTCTACGAATGCACCGAAATCGGTCATACGAGCAACCTTGCCCTTTACGATATTGCCGACTGCGTACTTCTCTTCTGCATCAGCCCAAGGGTTCTGATCGGGGAACTTCATTGAAAGTGCAACCTTTGTTCCCTGGATATCTTTGATAAATGCACGTACCGTATCGCCAACCTTGAATACCTTCTTGGGATTGTCGATCCTGCCCCATGACATCTCTGAGATGTGAAGAAGACCGTCAGCACCGCCCAAGTCAATAAATGCACCGAAGTCTGTAATGTTCTTTACTGTACCCTCGATAACATCGCCAACCTTGATGGTCTCGAAGAGCTTCTTCATAGCTTCGGCCTTGCGTGCAACAAGAAGCTGCTTGCGGTCACCGATAATTCTTCTCTTCTTAGGCTGGAACTCGGTAACTACAAATTCGATCTCCTGATCCTTGTACTTATCGAGATTCTTCTCATAAACATCCGAAACAAGACTTGCGGGAATGAAAACTCTGGTCTCATCGTATACTACGCAGATACCGCCGCCAAGTACCTCTGTAACTCTGGCCTTAAGTACCTCTTTGTTCTCAAAAGCTTTAGCAAGCTTCTCGCTTCCGCGCTCTGCGGCAAGTCTCTTGTAGGTGAGGGATACCTGACCCTCTCCGTCGTTAACCTTAAGTACCTTTGCTTGAATCGTATCGCCTTCTTTTACAACGGTTCTAAGGTCAATATTAGGTGTATTGGTATATTCGCTTCTAGGAATAATTCCGTCTGCCTTGTATCCTATGTCAAGAGCAATCTCGTCTTCTTTGACATAAATGACTTTACCTTCGACTACCTCCCCGTTGTGTATTGTCTTCATTGATTCGTCAAGCATCGCGTCAAAATTCATTTCTGACATAATTTCTTGAACCTCCTTGATTATAGTTTTTGGGGTGGACGCCCCTGCTGTAATACCTACGCAACGGAAAGATCCGAAAACTTTCAGATCCAAGTCATCACTCGTCTGTATGTGGTAAGTATTTTTGCATTCCTTCTCCGAGATCTCCTTCAGCTTTCTGGTGTTGGAACTGTGGCTTCCTCCTATGACTATCATAGCGTCACATGAAGCTGCAAGTTCCTTCGTTTCGAGCTGCCTTTTCTCGGTAGCGTTGCAAATAGAGTTAACAACATTTATATTATACACTGTTTTTTGTAAAATTTCAACTAATACTTTAAATTTATTTATATTAAATGTTGTTTGTGCTACAAGCAACGTTTTTTCGGTGTTTCCGGGCTTATAATCCTCTGCTTCTTCGGTAGAGTTTATTACCGTACACCTTCCCGAAGCCCATCCGCAGATTCCCTGTACTTCGGGATGAGAAGCATCCCCTATGATTATGACGTCATAACCCTTTGCCGATTCCTCGCTGACTATCCTGTGGATTTTTTTTACAAAAGTGCATGTAGCGTCTATTATTTCATTGCCGTTTTTTAATGCGCTTTCGTTAATGAACCGGTATAACTCTTCCGTCACACCATGGGAACGTATGATAATCACGGAATTTTTAATATCCGCGATCTCTCCTGCATCATTTATGATCTTTACGCCGCGGGCCGCGAGTTCGTCGCAGACCGTCTCGTTGTGGGTAATGGGACCGAAAGTGTATACGGGTTTTTGTTTTTTGAGCTGTTCGTATACGGTTTTGACCGCTCTTTCGATTCCAAAACAGAATCCGGCGCTTTCAGCTACTTTTACTGTCATTTCTTTAATTTTTCCACCAGGTCAAACACCGCCCGGCACACTCCGTCTATGTCGAGATCAGAAGAATCTATAACATGTGCATCGGGTACACATACAAGGGGCGAAATCTCCCTGGTCATATCGCGATGATCTCTTTCCTCTATCTCTTTTTTTATCTGCTCAAGGTCGCATTCCTGTCCCTGTTCGGTATATTCTTTGAACCTGCGTCTCGCACGTTCCTCTACGCTTGCCGTAAGATATATTTTAAGCGAAGCATTGGGAAGTACAACCGATCCGATATCTCTTCCGTCCATGACCACGTTCTCGCTCTCAGCCATTTTCTGCTGCAGGGACACCAGGAACTTTCTCACATTTGAATATGCGGATATTTTAGACGCTGCCGAACCCACCTCATCGGTTCTGATGAATCCTGTGACATCTTCTCCGTTTAAGAGAACATGCTGGAGCCCTTCGACATAGATAGTTTTAAGTTCTATGTTCTTGCATGCGTCACATACTTTTTCTTCGTCGGTAATATCCACATCGTTCTTTACCATGTAATATGCGATGGAACGATACATGGCGCCGGTATCGATATAGATATATCCGAGTTCTTTTGCTATATGCTTTGCTATCGTGCTTTTTCCGGCACCGGCAGGTCCGTCTATGGCTATGCTTATCGACTTCATTTTCTTGTTCCTTTCATGTTTGATCTGTCCCGCGGTATATCCGGTGGACCATGCTATCTGCAGGTTGTATCCGCCGGTAAATGCGTCAACGTCTATGACCTCTCCCGCAAAGTATACTCCGCTGCACCTCAGGGACTCCAGGGTTCTGGGATTGATTTCTTTTGTGCTTACCCCGCCCTTCGTCACTACGGCTTCGGAGTAATCTCCCGTATTCTTTATCTCAAGAGTAAATGATTTTATGACTTTTATAAGATTTTTTCTCTCGTTCGCAGTAACGGAATTGGCTTTTTTGTCGCCTCCGATCCCGGACAGCCTCAATACCACAGCTACCATGGACGAAGGTACCAGTCCTCCCAGGATATTCTTTACCGCTTTGTTGCTCATCGAGGTAAAATCCCGGACTATCCTTGCATCAAGCGTTTCTTCGGTAAGAGCCGGCTTTAAGTCTATGATGAGTTTTGTCTTTTTACCCGAAGCTATATCCCCTGTAAACAGTGCCGAAGCGGTGAGAATCAGAGGACCGCTCACTCCGTTATGTGTAAAAAGCAGTTCACCCTGTTCTCTGAACTTTTCTTTTCCGTCTATGATAAACTTTACAGCTATATTCCGTAGAGAAAGCCCTTCCATATCCTTCACGAATGTTTCTTTCGTTTTAAGTCCCACAAGTGAAGGGTACATTTTTGTCAGTGTATGACCCATGCGTCTGGCAAACTCATATCCGTCCCCGGTTGATCCCGTTGATGGATAACTTAAGCCTCCCGTAGCCACTATACAGGCATCTCCCTGTATCACATCTCCGCGTTCGGTCTCTACTCCGCTAAACGCTCCGTTACGGTCCAGGATCTTCTTTACCCCGGTGTTTAAGAGTATTTTCACTCCATTTTGCCGTAATGTTTTTTCGAGTGCTTTAGTAACATCCGAGGCATGATCCGATTCAGGAAATACACGGTTGCCCCGTTCTACTTTTGTTTTAAGACCCATGGAATTAAACAGATCCACGGTATCATAAGGGGGAAGCTGATTCAGGCTGCTGTACAGAAACTTTGGATTCGATACCACGTTTTTCATAAAATCCTCTTTCGTACAGAAGTTAGCCAGATTGCACCTTCCCTTACCGGTTATATATATTTTTTTACCTAGTTTTTCGTTCTTTTCGATCAGCAGCACTTCCGCCCCGTTCATACTCGCGGAATACGCCGCCATCATTCCGGCAGCTCCGCCGCCTATGACTATGACCTTCAATTTTTAAGATATACCTCTCCGTCCTGAAGCTTTATGTTAGCCGTGGAATACGGCGCGTTATCGATCTTAAACGATACCCCGACTACATCGGCGCAATTGTCGATTATGCTCATGGAAAATGCGTCGAGTATCAGTTTTTCGAGGGCTGCATCCTTTGCTGCTACGGAAACAATATCCTTAGACAGATCTATGGTGCAGATTCCGTCCTTCTGCTGTATATCATTGATGTCTATGTCTATTTCTTCATCTTCCAGGGCATCCTTGATATATTCGCATATAAGTTTTGGAGTCACCTCCGTATCCTGACCTACTACCGATTCTACGGATTCTATGCTTTTCTGTGAAAGCTTTACGGTATAGTAACGTACAGTACCCAGGATTTTGTCCTCATCTCCCGGAAGTACTATGGTACGCGGCGTCGGTATGGGTGATACATTTGTAATATCGGGATCTTTTTTCTCTTCTTCTATCTCTTTGTCGGCCAAAATCCTGTAAATGCATAACAATGCGAGGAGTATAATAAAAACAAGACATATCACATAACGTATATCTTTTCTCATTTTTATTCCTCCTTTCATCGTTTTTATTTTACGCTGATCTTAAGCACCTTTCTGTTCCTGAGTAAATAATCAACAAGTGAAATGACCGTGAGTCCCGTAGCCAGATACATCAGAACCACGCCTGTCACAGCGAACCATTCCTGGCCCATATCGATAAACTCGGGCATGATGATGTAATCAATACACATGAAGAGCTGTACTACAGTCTTTACTTTGCCCCAGATGCCTGCCGCAATGATAACACCCTTGTCGGCTGCCAGCTGTCTGATACCGCTGATGGCAAATTCTCTGGTCATGATGATGATGGCACACCATGTAGGGAAGCTGTAATCTCCGACATACTCCGGGCCTCTCAGCTTTACAAAGCAGATGAGTGTAATACATACCAGAAGTTTATCTGCCAGGGGATCCATCAGTTTTCCGAAGTCCGTGACCATGTTATGTTTTCTGGCAAGATATCCGTCCAAAAAGTCGGACATCGAAGCCACACAGAATATGACAAGCGCTATGATATCCGCTGTCTTCCTGTCCGGGATGCTTCCCAGAAAAATAACTATAAATACCGGGATGAGAATAATCCTGAACAAAGTAATTTTGTTTGGTGTATTCATTTATTTTACCTCCGAAGCTATCAGGTCATACCCTGATGCTTTATGTATTCTGATTTTAATCTTTTCGCCCAGGACTATGTCGCGGTCGGCTTCTATAAAGCACTGTCCGTCAACATCGGGGGCATCACGGTATGTCCTTCCGACATACACACAGTCCTCTACAAGTTTTCCTTCAATGACTGCATCGAGGATCCTTCCCGACATCCTGTTGTTCGCGTCAAAAGTGATCTGCTGCTGAGCAAGCATCAGTTCTTTACGACGCGCAGTCTTCACCTTTTTAGTGATCTGGGGCCTGAGTTTTGCAGCGGGTGTTCCTTCTTCCTTCGAGAATGTAAACACACCCACTCTTTCAAGCTTGTATTCCTTAAGGAATTCGAGAAGCTCCTTATGGTCCTCTTCGGTCTCTCCGGGGAATCCCGTGATAAGAGAGGTCCTGATAACAATATCGGGTATCTCTTTTCTCAGTTTATTTATGATATTCCTGATATCGTCTCCGGTAGTGAGACGGCCCATTCTTTTTAATACGGAATCCGAGATATGCTGTATGGGCATATCGATGTATTTGCATACCTTATCAAGCTTCTTCATAGCACCGATCAGCTCATCGTCTATCTCCTCGGGATAGCAGTACATCAGCCTGATCCAGTCCAGACCTTCTACCTCATTCAGCTTCTCTAAAAGAAGCGCTATACTCTTTTTCCCGTATATATCGATTCCGTAAAGAGTGGTCTCCTGAGCTACGATGATCAGTTCATTTTTGCCTTTTGATACCGCGTGCTTTGCTTCTTCCACTATCTCTTCTATGGGAGTGCTTCTGTACGCGCCTTTTATCGAGGGTATGACACAATACGTACAGTGTTTGTCGCAGCCCTCGGCTATTTTTAAATATGCGAAATTTTTTAATGTGTTGTGAAGCCTTTCTACCTTAAATACAGGAGTATGGTTTACATCCTTCGTCACTTTTTTATCGGACAGCTCGCCTGCCTTTAGCCTGTCCAGGGTCTGCAGCAGTTCATCGGATGCCGATGATGAAAGAATGGCATCCACCTCCGGTATCAGTTCCGATATCTCATCAGCATACCTGGTGGCGAGACATCCGCACACTATAAGGTACTTCAGCGAACCGGTCTCTTTAAGCTGTGCCAGCTCCAGTATGGTATTGATGCTTTCTTCCTTCGCGTCATGAATAAAACAACAGGTATTTATGACACACACTTCTGTATTCTGAACCTCATCGGTAACCTCATAATCGGAATTCAAAAGCTCCGCAACCATTTTTTCGCTGTCTACAAGGTTTTTATCACAACCCAGTGATACAAATGCTATCTTCATAATCATTCTTCAGATCCCTGATCTGCTTCGTCATCCTCTTCTTCGTCTTCTTCGTCGTCTTCGTCTTCAAATTCCCATTCTATATCATCTTCGCCGTCAGAACCCACATATTCCCAGTCAGCTTCGTCAAACATGAAATAAATGTCATCCTTCTTCAAAGAAGTCTTCTCATCGCTGTTGAAAAGACCTGTGGTAGCTGACATGCTGACTCTGTACTGTCCTTCAGCCTGATAAAACTCGATGTTTATCTTGCCGTCAAAACTGTTTTCAAACAGACCGCCGTACACATAGATACTGTCAACGCCCTCAAATTTTACGAGCATTCCGATATCGCCGTAGTCATTTCCGAAATTGATAGTTTCAAAAGTACTCTTGTATTCCTGTCCTGGTTCAAGCGCCTCATTATACAGTTTCATAAGTTCCGTACCCTCATCCTCGGTTTCAAAGAACAGATCAAGGCTTTCGATACGTTTATCGGTATGATTCGAAACGGTTATCTTATTTTTTCCCAGCTGTTCAACGAGAATAAGGCCGAAAACGGCCAATAATAACACTGAACTCACTGAAATGATTATTACTTTTGCTTGCTTGCTCATTAAAAATGCCTCCTAAACTTTTCCACTCTATAT
>JAEEKN010000219.1 GCA_016282435.1 Lachnospiraceae bacterium
ATATGCCGGAAGCAATATATAATACTTCCGTATATTTTAATAACACATATTATGATGACTGGCTGATGGACGATTTTGCTAAGAAAATGATCAAATCCATAGACAAGGCTACTGTTCTTAGTGGTCAGGCTGTGGATAGCAAAGTACTTGGAGTAATTCCTGCTACCAAGATTTCAGGTGGATTGAAAACCCTGCTCCTGATTTACAATCAGCCACAGAAGATATTTAATGCATCTACATGTGGTGATAATTGTGCGAAATGGATTTTGAAAATTGCCAAGAAACTGGATAAAGATATTACTATTAATCTGCGGCATATTATGGATTTTGGTGATGGGCAGTTCGAAATCAGGATACTTAATAATAATAAAGTCGTTCATAACATGTCTGAACTGGTTTTATATGCAGGGGAGTTTTTGTGATTATGAAGGGAAGTTATGAGATTATAATCAGAAACAACAGGATACAATATAAATTTACGATATACCGTAATATCACTATACTCCGTGGTGATAGTGCTACAGGCAAAACTACTCTGATAGAAATGGTTGATGCCTTTAGTAAAGACGGTGTGGATAGTGGTATTGAGGTTTTATGTAAAAAAAGATGCGTTGTTCTTGAACGCGGAAGCTGGAAGAGAGACCTGGAGAACATTTCAGACAGCATTGTATTTATCGATGAAGGAAATGGGTTTGTTAAATCTGTTGAGTTTTCGGAAATGGTAAAAAACAGTAGCAACTACTTTGTTATAGCTACTCGAGACAGCCTTTTCAACTTACCATACAGTATCAGGGAAGTATATGGCGTGCGAAATAAATCCGGTAATATGTATCAGGGAACAAAACGTATTTACAGTGAGTTTTATCCACTGTTTAATGCTGAACTTTTAACCTCTCGACCTGATAAGATCATTGTGGAAGATTCTAATTCGGGATTTCAGTTCTTTAATGAATTATGCAGCAAAGAAAACATTATATGTGAAAGTGCTGCAGGTAAAGATAACCTTTATAGGGTTGTTAGGGATTCTGAAGAGAATGTTATTCTTGTGGTGGCCGACGGTGCGGCATTTGGACCTGAGATGGAAAGAGCATTGTCACTTAGAAAAGCCAGAAACGTGGTGTATTTCCTGCCGGAATCGTTTGAATGGCTCATCCTAAAATCAGGTATTGTAAAACAAAAGGAATTAAAGACGATTCTTGAGAATCCGTCAGATTTTATAGAGAGTGAAAGATATTTTAGCTGGGAAAGATTCTTTACAAGCCTTTTGATTGATAAAACTAAAGATTCTACACTCTCGTATAGCAAAGAAAGACTTAATAAAGCCTATTTGCAATCTAAAAACAAGAAAAACCTAGTTTCTACAATCAATGAAGAGTCAGGAAAAGATTTGTTTAGCGTATGATGGTGTCATGCTACCGAAACCGGAGGCTGAATTTTACGTGATAAGCGGCACGGTATACATTTCACGGTATATTAATATAATTTTTCACTTGCAAACTTTTATTTTTAATGGTATAATCAGAATGCAGTCATAAAACAGCTTTAGCGGTCTGAACATATGTTGGTGGCATCCGGTTCAGGGAATCCGCTATATTTAGTGAAAGGGGTTTGTTATGGATATGGTATTTTATCGCTGTCCTGTTTGCGGACAGATCGTAGCTATCGTAAAGAAGACCGGGGTTCCGCTGGTATGCTGTGGGAAACCCATGCAGGAGATCGTCCCGGGGACAGTGGATGCATCTGCTGAAAAGCATGTGCCGGTCTATGAGGTTAAAGACGGAAAGGTGATCGTGAAAGTAGGAAGTGTGGCACATCCCATGACCGAAGAGCACTATATTGAATGGGTATCCTTAAAGACAAGACTCGGAAATCAGCGCAAGGCGTTAAAGCCGGGTGACGCGCCGGAGGTAAGTTTCCTTATCGATGACGCTGATGAGGTTGAAGAGGTATACGCGTATTGTAATCTGCATTCGCTTTGGAAAAGCTGATGTTGTCCTAAAATGATTTTATGAGGAGATTTATTATGGCAGAGAATAAATGGAGATGCAGGGCAGAGGATCTTAAGGGAACCGAGACAGAGAAGAATCTCATGGCTGCATTCGCAGGTGAATCGGAAGCAAGAAATAAATATACCTTCTTTGCGTCAAAAGCAAAGAAGGAGGGTTATGTTCAGATATCGAATATTTTTGCGGAGACTGCCGCGAATGAAAAGGAACATGCTGAGATCTGGTACAAGATACTTGCAGGCATAGGCACGACTATGGACTGTCTGAAGGCAGCAGCTGACGGTGAGTCATACGAGTGGCAGGAAATGTATCCTTCGTTCGCAAAAACAGCAAGGGAAGAAGGCTTTGACGAGATAGCAGAGCTCTTTGAAGGTGTTGCCGCCATAGAAAAGGAGCATGAGGAAAGATACCGGAAACTTTTGAAAAACATCGAGGACAAGATCGTCTTCTCGCGTGACGGTGACTGTATCTGGCAGTGCGGTAACTGTGGACATATAGTCGTAGGTAAGGAAGCTCCCGAGGTTTGTCCCGTATGCAATCATCCGAGGGATTATTTCCAGTTAAAGCCCGAGAATTATTGAATCAGGATATTGTGATAGAAAAAAGCAGTTGTCATAGACTGCTTTTTTTGTCTGGTTCATGATGGCCCTGGGAGCATTGATTTTGATAATTTTCTTTAGACATATCCTGGGCTTTGTGAAGCGCAAGAATGCCGTGTATATGGCAGAATCCGTAGAAAGGCTGAAGGATCCGGAGTATGTTGAAATCCTGCGTTCACATGGTGTAAAGATACCGGAAAGTTTGTAGATAAAAACACCAAAAACAACCGGAACAGTACGCGTTTTCGTGCTACTTCCGGCTGGTGGATTATTTCCATTGATTAACTGTAAAGAAACAGTTTACCAATCTGTACCGATATCTTCGCTAAAGACATTTTATATTACCCGGTGAACCTTTATATGGAATAGGGATTATTCATTCCCCTTGTTTTCCAGCTGCTTCAGTTCCATTTCTCTTTTCTTGGCCTTCTGCTTTTCTTTTCTTGCCTTAGCGGCCTCGAGGCGGGACTGTTTTTTGAGTTCCATCTCTTTATCGTATGCGTCCTTTAGTCCTAACGCATATGTGATCACGAGTTCTACCATTCTGTCGGGCATGGCGTTGACAGCCTCAAACAGCAGAGCCTCTTTTTCAGACATGGATTCGTCCGGCTTGTTTTCTTCCAGGGCACAAAAGAAATCACAAAGCGTGATCCCGAGCCCCTTGCATATGACATCGAGTGTATCGAGTTTTGGCATCGTGTGTCTGCTCATCATCGTATACAGGCTGCTGTGAGGCAGGTCGCAGACATCGGCCAGTTTGTATATGCTCATTCTTTTTTCATCTAAAAGTTCATTTATTCTCTGATGTACAGAATCTATGGTCATGATAAAACTCCCCTTTGTACTGGTATTTTATTCGATTTTAGACTAATTTACGCAAAATGTGAATTACGAAAATGAGTAATATAGTATGCAAAATTGCCCTTTTTTGAACACAACATAGCCACTATCTTGTTAGCACTCAATAAAATTGAGTGCTAATTTTTGCTTGACATTTGAGAATGTTTGTATTATTATAGACAAAGCGAGGTAAATAAGTCGGGATACAAACACTCCCGACATAAAAAATACATATTGTGAAAGGCAAGGTGTTTATAATGAGCACAGAGAAAGGCAATTTATCCATTAATTCCGAGAATATTTTCCCGATTATCAAAAAGTGGCTGTATTCAGACCATGATATCTTTTACAGAGAGTTGATCTCAAACGGCTGTGATGCTGTCACAAAGCTTAAAAAGCTTTCCATGATCGGCGAATTTGAAGAACCCGAGAATAATGAGTACAAGATTGAAGTACGTGTCAACCAGGAAGAGAAGACTATCAAGATCATCGATAACGGTATCGGTATGACCGCTGACGAGGTAAAGGAGTACATTAACCAGATAGCATTCTCGGGAGCAGCAGATTTCCTTGAGAAGTATAAGGATAAGGCGAACGAAGACCAGATCATAGGTCATTTCGGACTTGGATTCTATTCGGCATTCATGGTAGCGCACAAGGTTACTATCGACACTCTTTCCTATAAAAAGGATGCAAAGGCTGTTCACTGGGTATCAGAGGAAGGCATGCAGTTCGAGATGGCTGACGGCAGCAGGACCGAGCGCGGTACCGAGATCACACTGTACCTGAACGAGGACAGCTATGAGTTCTCGAACGAGTATAAAGCAAAAGAAGTTCTGGACAAGTATTGCTCGTTCATGCCCGTTCCGATTTATTTTGTAAATGAAAACGCAAAGCCTGAAGAGCCCAAGGAAGAGGACAAGAAGGACAAAAAAGAGGGCGAAGAGGAAGAGAAGAAGGGACCTAAGCCCATAAATGAGGTAGCACCTCTCTGGACAAAGCATCCGAATGACTGCAAGGAGGATGAGTATAAGGAGTTCTACCGCTCGACATTCCATGATTACAAGGAGCCCCTGTTCTGGATACATCTGAACATGGATTATCCTTTTAACCTCAAGGGTATCCTCTATTTCCCGAAGCTGAATCTTGATTATGATAAGCTCGAAGGAGTTATAAAGCTCTACAGCAACCAGGTATTTATCGCCGATAATATCAAGGAAGTTATCCCTGAGTTCCTGATGCTCTTAAAGGGCGTCATCGATTGTCCCGACCTTCCATTGAACGTTTCGAGATCTGCACTTCAGAATGACGGATTTGTAAAGAAGATTTCTGATTATATCACAAAGAAGGTCGCTGACAAGCTCACCGGTATGTTCAATGTTGACCGTGAGAATTACGAAAAGTACTGGGAGGATATTTCACCTTTCATCAAGTATGGATGCCTCAAGGATACTAAGTTCAAGGATAAAGTAAAAGACACTATGCTGTTTAAAGACTTAAACGGCAAGTTCCTGACATTACAGGAATACCTTGACGGAGAGTACAACAAGAAGAACGGTGAAGAAGCCGGAAAAGAATCCGAAGGCTATTACGATCAGAATTCCGATTCCGCTAAGGATGAAAATAAAGATGCTGCCGAGAAGGTTGAAGGCGATGTCATCGGAGCCGATGGAGAAGTAATCGATTCCAAAGAAAAGTCAGAGAATTCCGATGAGAACGGGGAAGACAAGAAAGAACCCGAAAAGCAGAAGGTTTATTATGTCACAGATGAAAAGCAGCAGAGCCAGTACATCAAGATGTTTAAGGATGAAGGCATGAACGCTGTGCTTCTGACACATAACATCGATAATCCTTTTATCTCACAGCTTGAAGCAGACAACGAGAAGATAGCATTCTTAAGAGTTGATGCGGATCTGACAGATTCGTTAAAGGCCGATGTTGACAAGAAGGAACAGAAAAACATTGACAAGGAGCAGAAGGCTTTGGAGAAGCTCTTTAGAGATGTGCTCGGTAATGAAAAGCTCGAAGTAAAGGTTGAAAAGCTTAAGAACGACAAGGTATCATCTGTTATTACTCTTTCAGAGGAGAGCCGCCGTATGAACGATATGATGAAGATGTATGGCATGGGCGGTATGGATATGGAAGGTCTGGGTGGACAGGTAACACTTACCCTGAACAGCGAGAATGCTCTGGTTAAATACGTTTACGACAACAAGAAGGGCAAGAACACCGAACTTATCGTTCATCAGCTTTATGATCTCGCAATGCTCAGCCACAAGCCTTTGGCACCTGAGGCTATGACCGCATTTATCGAGAGATCGAACGAGATCATGCAGATACTGACACAGGGCTAATCTAATATAAAAAAATGTTTACAGCCGCCTTAAAATAGTATATAATTCTAAGGCGGCTGTATGTATGAAATAACAAAATTGGAGATGCGTGGCATTATTTTGTTACCGAGGAAACGCTGAAGGCGTTTTCGAGGTGACTTTGACCATCTGTATTATTATGGGATGAAGAAAACCTGGGTTTCAATCTGGTACAGCCTGTAGATATTTACATATTCACCATATTAGAAAAAAGATTTACGGGGTTTATATGAACAGCAGAGAAGACTTACTCATGCAGATATGGCGTGATTATTATGATGAAATACTGGATGTCAACCTTGACAGAGGAACATTTGAGAGCCTTATGGACCCTTCGGGCATCAATATCAGGAAGGGTTTCATTGACATCGAGATAATGCTTACAGCGAGGGAACTGGTGCATCCCGATGACAGGACGGTGTTCACGCGCTTTTTTGATATAAAATCAATCTTGGAGGACAAACGTAACGGGATTTTTGTGAAGAAGCTGAATTTCCGTATGCACAGAGGCGACGGCAAGTATTTCTGGGTAAAAGTAAAGGGTATCATGCCTTCCGAGGGAAATGAAGAGGAAAAGAAGTATTTTGTCTGCTTCCGTATCCTTGACAATGCGTCCGATGAGGATATGAGCTACCGAAAGCTTTTAAGTGTTTCCCTGATGCATGAAAAAGAGATAAGCAGCCAGAGAAAGGAGCTTTTTGAAAAGTTCGCTTTTGAGATGAAGAGCCCGTTAAACGATATAGCAGGTCTGGCGGATATAGCAAGGAATACCGTATCGGATGAGGAAAAGACGAAGGAAAGACTCAAACTTATCACTGATAAAACTACCGTGATAAAGGAGCTGCTTGACAGTATGATAGAAGAGAGCCAGAAGAAGAACGAAGAGATAGCTCTCTACGATGAAGAAAGTTACTGCGAGATGGTGGCAAAGACCAAAAAGAACATGAATAACGAAGAGGTATTCTCGTTTAGCGATGAACGGGCTGCAGATGAAGAAAAAAGTGATAATACCGAGGCAGGAAACTTAAATCCGGCAAAGTCAGGAGATACTCCTTCGCATTTACCTCAGGAGTTTGATTTCTCGGGTAAAAATATACTGGTGGTTTCTGACAGTGAACTCGGTGGAGAAATACTGGAGGAGATGCTGAAGGAGAGAGGAGCCACCGCACATGTTATAAGTGACGGAAAGACTGCAGTTACCGAATTCATAAAGAATCCTGCGGGAACCTATGACCTGGCTCTGGTGGATATAGGATCGCCCGAGCTTGACGGCTATTCGGTAGCACACTGCATACGTCTCTCCTGTAAGGATGATGCAGTATCCATACCTGTATTTGCCATATCCAACAAAGCAGCATCGGAATCAGCAGCGTATCTAAAGGAAAACGGCATAGATCAGGTCTTTTCTAAGCCTGTAGAATACGGCATGCTTTTCTTGAAAATGCATGAGGCAATGGCATGAAGTCTAAGGGATTAAGTTCAAATGTACTGAAGATCATCGCATGTTTCTGCATGGTCATCGACCACATTACATACCTGTTTATACCGCAATACGACCCTAACGGATGGATGGATGTGAGCATCCCGTACCTTATCGGGAGATGCATCGGACGTTCATCGTTTATTATATTTTCCTATCTGGTCGTTGAAGGATTTTTTAAGACAAAAAATCTTCGGAAACACATTTTGGTCATGGCCGGCGCAGCTCTTATCACGGAACCGGCATTTGACTTCATGTACGGAAGACTGAACGGAAAC
>JAEEKN010000220.1 GCA_016282435.1 Lachnospiraceae bacterium
ATATCATTCTTATAGGCATGCTCATTTGATGAAAAATTATCATAGAACTCTTCCCATTTTTCCGGATCAAAAACATAATCAAACATTTATCTTACCTATTTTATAAAGTTAATAAAATTTATAAAGAACGACTTTACAGCATCTGCCATCTCATTCAGATGCTTCGTAAAGCAGTGGTCATCACCGTGTATCGGTACAAGTTTTGCGTTTTTGTATAGTTTCACAGCTTTTTCTGCCAAGGCAAAAGGTACTGTTTCGTCAGCATCGCCATGTATTATCAGTACCGGTCCCTCATATCTTTTTATCTCATCCTCGACATGTATCGTCTGTGCTACACGAACGTAGTCACCGGACAATTCCCATGACTCGCATTCTATCTTTTCAGGGATATGGTCGGGATCAAAAGATACCCCAAGTAGATTACCCTCTCTGGTACCCTCCGGGATCATCCATGCAGGGGACAGAGGCAGTAAAGCCGTAAAATTATCCGGACACATGCCACCGACCAGCATGGTAAGGAGGCCGCCCTGCGAATGTCCACATAAGTACAGATCAGTCACAAAATCAAGTGTTTTGGCATACCTTACTATTGAAAGAGCATTCGTCACCCATTTATACAGGGTATGTTCGCTGAATACACCGTCACTTCCCCCATGCCCGTACATCTCTACTCTCAGAACTGATACTCCGGCATCATTCATAGCCTTCTGTGCAGCCTTTATATGTTCTTCCTCCATATGTCCGGTAAAACCATGTATCAGTATGCATAAAGGTCCTTTTTTAGCTCCATCAGGCCTGTCAAGCTTAGCATGAAGTCTGGTTCCGTCACTGTTTATATAAAATTCTTTCATTTTGTGTTCCTTTCTATTCTATGACAATAACATATTGAAAACACTTTCAGCGTTTATATTACGGTAATTGTTGCATGACATCATAAGCAGTAAGAGTTTCTCTTAGTTTGTCCATATTATACCATAACCAATCCTGTGCGACCAGGAATCCGCCTTCGAAGTATACAAGAACTATAAACACTACACCGACTATCGGTATCAGTCTGTCAAACATAGCTATCTTATGTTTACGTGTATATGAGAACAGTAGTATTATCGGGATCAGATCAATCATTTTCGCCGTATTTCCTATTCCCCATTCCGAAACAATATTTAACGCATTTGATATTTCATCCATACTAATTTTCGAAGGATCAAATACACCATTCACAGCAACTATATGAAATGCTGTCAATATAACCAGCAAAAAAGCATCTAAAGCAGCATAAACCAAAATTATAAGTATAAAGTGTTTCGAAAACCTGAATGAATGTATATTGGTTTTACAGTATTCATTGTATTGTTCCAGTGATCTTCCGGTAGCCAGAAATCTCTTTTCATGGATTTTTATATAGCGGATCATCGAAAAGAACATGATCATCGCTACGGGCGGCTTAGTGGTGAGGAACGGTGATATCCAAAGCGGAAGTGAAATAAAACGGTTTGTTGCCATAATCTTTAAATATATGCAAATCACTTCGTAAACAAGAGGAAGGAAAACGAATGCTCGGAATATAGCAATCCTTTTCCCTGTAAATATATGCTTTGGCGTATAATCTGTAAAAAACATGACCAGAGTACATAAGAATAGGTCAATAAATATGTTAAAAGTGAAAAAGCCTTTAAAATCTATTGCTTCACCTAAGAAAGCATTAAGAAATAGTTCAGCACCTTCTCTGTCGGTTCCGACTATGGGCTCTATCAGACCTAATATATAATGATTATAGGCTAGAATAAACAATCCAATCAGGCCTAATGCCAGAAAGCCATACATAACTAGTGCTTCTTTGTAAGCATTACGCTTTGATAACAGAAAACCAAAAATAGAGATAAGCAGTAAAGGTAAAGCACTGTCACTGATATTCCTCATTATTGAACTGTTCGAAAAAACAGGTACTTCCAGATCCATACCCATCTTATTACCGATGGCCAGGACATTTCCTACCTGAGATAGAACTATGCACAGCCAGCCGAGCAGCTTCAAATGACGATATGAAAGCGGACCACGATACCAGATGTCTTTGGTATAAGCATAGATGTCTTTCTTGGGACGTTTCTTTTTCTTATTCTTACGATCTTCAGCTTCCGTACTACTTTCGCATGCTTCCGTACTGGTTTCAACTGCGTTATCTTCTGAAGTGTCTTGGTCAGAAAACCTGTCTACAGTATCCAATGTCTTTTCATCTGATTTTTCAGATATATCACGCACCACGGGTTTATCATCTTTTGAACCGTCGGGCTTTGTTGCATCCATATCGTTTATAGAATCCGTACCGGAATCGTTGATTTGCTCTTGTAAAGCAGTATCATTTATCTTTTTTTTCTTATTCTTCCCCATCGTCGCTTCTCCTTGCAACTTCTTATATGTCTAGAATACCATATTTGGAGATTGATAACAAGAAAATAATATTCTTAATTCTTGTTTTTTGTCGAGTTAAACAAGATTATTAGCAGAATCTGATTCATAAAAGACAAAAAATATCGGACAGACCATAAGGTCTGTCCGGAATCTTTTTACATATCAAGCAAGCTGTCTACATTGCTTCTGTCTACTACATTCAAACGGCATTTCATGTTGGTGCTCGGGAGTGGCTGTCCTGTCACTATCGAGTTATACATATAGATGATAGGATCATGTCCCTGACCGAAAGGATCCTGACCGATGGCTGCGGCTATGATACCTTTCCTGATATATCTGAATATCTCCGGTGAATGATCGAACACTACCATCTGAATGGGTTTTCTGCTCTCTTCAACTGCTTTTGCGGCTCCCATCGGGGTTCCGGTAGTAACATATATACCTTTGAGTTCAGGATATCTTCCTATAACATCCTTTGCCTTTTTGTATGCATCTTCTTCTGAATATCCGAGCTCTATCTTTTCTACTATCTCTATACCCCTGGTCTCTGATATCTTCTTCTCAAAGCCTTCACTTCTATACTTGTTGTTCAGTATACTTTGATTACCCGTAAGTATAGCAACCTGTCCACGTCCGTTCAGAGCCTTTTTCATCTCTTTGGCAGCTATCACACCCGAATCAAACGAATCCGGTTCGAAAATAGCATCCCTGATACTCTGATTTGAGTAATCACAGTTGATAAGATACACCATTTTGCCACGTTTGTGCAGAGCATCCAGTCTGCGAGGAGACTCAGCCATGAAACCGGGACATATGAAACCGTCAAAGTCTTCCTTTTCCATCTTCTCGTATTCTGCAGGAAGATTGGCAACCGTTTCATAATCTAGATATGGAAGATATCTTACCTCAGCTCCTAATGCTTCCAGTTCGTTCTTGGCATATATGATACCACGTCTTACGCTGTGCCAGAAAGCATTGTCCAGGATACAGTGAACTCCGATCTTGATCTGTTTTTTGGGTTTCTGTGTAACAGGAACAACTGAAGTCCTGTACTGCGACAGAAGCTTTTTGATATTCCGTAACATCGAATTTAATGCATCGATGTTTCTGGTCATCTTTTCGGATGCAAGTTTTGTGTTTTCAGATATCTTTGCTATATCACCGGTTCCTTCAGCCACCTGCTCAGAAGCCTTGAATACCTGGTCTGCCTGCGAACGGCTCTTGTCCGAATTTTTGGTGATGTCCGATATCTTTACGTAGATATCTTTCATCTTTGAATTGATATCCGCAGACTGTCTGTCAATGGACTTAAATGAAGTACTTACCTGTTCGAAGTCTTTACTGCTCTCGTCAAATACTTCTATACTCTCTCGTATACAATTCTTAACCTGCTCACTGCTGGCTATGATACTGTTAAGGATATTGTTGATGTTACTGATACCTTCAGATGTTTTATCAGCCATCTTGGACACTTCACCGGCTACGACTACGAATCCTTTTCCTGCTTCACCGGCTCTGGCAGCCTCTATCGAAGCATTCAGGGATAAAAGTTCCAGTGAATCGCTTATATCTGTGATAAATTCACCGATCTCATTAATCTCCTGTATACGTTTACTGAACTCCTGAAGTATCTCTTCACTCTGTGCCAGCTTATCCGAAACGGATGCCATCTTGTTCTCACACTGTAATATGGTATTAAGACCGGCTTTACAGTCATCGACTGTTCCGTTCACTATCTCGCCGATACCCTTTGCAGATTCATCGATTCCCTCAATCTTAGCAGCATTATCTTCAATAATATCGAGATTAGCCTTTACCAGATTCATCTGTTCGTTAACCTTACCGGTCACTTCGTACAGATTTCCTGATATTTTTTCACTGCCTTCACGATTCTTTTCAGCGTTCAGAGTCAGGATATTTATAGCATCCGACAAGACTACCACGTTCTCCTTGGTATTCTCAAGGAATGTCTGCATATTGTTCTTTGTAGAGTTCATAGCCTCTGCCAGGGTCTTCTGGTTCTGCTCGCTGATATCGTCTACTTCTATATCATCAAAGTCTATACGACGTTCCTTCAGCAGTTCAGCTCTTTTTGTATACTGCCCTAAATACTTTCTGTTCCTGATCAGCAGCCACACCAGAACTCCAATCCCGACAGTTTCTAATATGATAATAATCAAAAATGCTATATTCATTCAAACTCCTCCTTCTATAGGGGATTTATATGATTATAGCATTTATTTAGTAGATATTCAAGTAAATTTTCTGTAAATAAACAAAAAAATATTCATTTTTATTTTATCTTAACACCATCAAACATTTTCTTTGCTTTTGAAAGATAAACAAGATAAACAACGTAGCTTATAAGTGTAAGTATCTCAGAAGCTACCTTCATCACATCGTTATCGACAAAACGACCGATTGCTGCAATACATGTAACTATAATCGTTATTACAATTATCGGGATACTCAGCCCGGCAATATCCAGTCTTCCTATCTTCTCCGCTATAGTCTTGATACCGTACACGATACTCAAAAACATAAATATTGTGGTTCCACTTACTGCAGCATTTATATACTTACTATAGTCACCAATGAATTCTACAACTGATGATAATCCTATAAGTATAGAACCTACCAAAACTATCAGAGAAGCATAGAAAGCATTCTTGAAGTGCTCTCTTTCATCCATAGCTGCAAGTTTCAAGCCTTTGATCAGAATGATGATACCAATAATAGTCAGTACAACTATCGCGATACCTGCAATAATGATGACAAGCCCTGCTCCAACAGCTTCCTTTTCTCCTGCCAGTGCTTTGTTCCCATCAAATGATACAACACCGAGTACCGCAATCAAAATAGCGAGCAAAGCGATAACGATTTCAATAACTTCATAAGTAAAGATTTTTTTGATTCCTTTTCGTGCGTTTGAGTATTCCATTTATTAAATTCTCCTTTTATCTTCAAATAATTTCAAATATCTCACGAAAACTCCTTCTGAGATTTTTTCGGTTAAATAAACAATGCTCCGCTTCTTGTTTTATAATTATTTATCTTCAGCCGAAAAAATAGTGCCATAAATTTGAAAACCAACCACCACCCGCAACTGCTTCTGCATCATCATCATTTATTGTGCCTTCTGCTTCTTCTTTTGCCTTAATAGCCTTACCAAAATCCTCAACTGTTCCGTCTACATCGTTCTTTTTGAGGAAAGTTGCGAGTGCGAACTTGTCTTTGATTTCCTTAAGTTCCTCTTTTAATACTGCTGAAACCTTAATTTCTGTAATGAATGTTTCGATTGTTTTCATGTGAAAACTCCTTTCCGCCTTTGTGGCAAATAATTTTGATCAAACCGAATTATCGGTTTTGGACTCTTGATTTACTTTCCACAAAGAAGATAACACCTAAAATGAACTTTGTATCATTTCCTGCACCAATAGTACTGTTTTAAGCACGAAATGTTCAAAAACATAATTTCAAGCATGCTCTTGACTAAAATAAGCTGATATGTTAAAAATACAATAGTTTTATAACGAAAAGGGAGAAAATAACTATGCCGGTAGATTTTATAGATCCTCAGCTCGTGCAAAAACTCATATATACATTTTTATGCTGTTTCCCTTATATGGTACTGATTTTGTATTCTTTTAGGGGTCATTGGCGTTTTAATAAGAAAGTAACGTTTTTAATCGTGTTTTTATGCATTACTGTAGATATAACTCTTATAGCTGTTAAACTTATAACCAGAAATGGCAATGAAGTGATCTGGAATATAAGTACATCAGTAATATATATTGGGTTCATTTTTGTAGCAATTAAAGAACATATTGGCAAATTGATATTTACAGTGCTGGTATTGACAAATCTCGGAGATTTCAACATAACATGTGCAAAATGCATAGAAGGTATTTTTTTCCGTGAGCAGGCACTTGAAGGATATAACTATACATATCTGTTGATGATTGCACTTGTAATGACAGTTGTGCTTCCGGTTATCTACTTACTGATATTTAAGGGAATTTCATCTACTATATCAGATACTTCATATGACATTATCAATGAAGAAGGCAAAAGAATAAAACACCCTTGGCGTTACCTGTGGCTGATTCCGGCAGTGTTTTATGTTTTTTGGATGCATCAGTCTTTTTGGGATGGCAGGGAACTGCTTGAGAAAAAAATGGATCCAATGAATACAGTATACCTTTTTGTAATTGATGCAGGTTCCGTTTTGATATACCGAACTATCATAAAAACAGTAGATCTATTTGAAAATAATCTTAATCTTATAGCTGAGAATAATGCTATTTCCATTCAAAGACTTTGTTATGAGAACCTGAATTCCCGACTGGAAAACATGCGCAGGACAAGACATGATCTTCGCCATCATACCGCGTTGTTAAAAGAAATCAGAAAAAGTGGAGACCTTTCGGCCCTGGATGAACTGATTGATATGTATACTGAACAAAACTCTCTCGATCAGCCGCTTGTTTTCTGTGAGAATGAAACTGTCAACATAGTAATAGCTTATTATTCGGAAATAGCTTATAAGAACAATATTTCTTTTTCTGTAAAAACCGATATACCCGAAGATATCTTTATAGATAAGAAAGAACTGGCAGTGCTTTTCGGGAACATTCTCGAGAATGCCTGTGATGCCTGTAAAGACGCAGATAGAGAACGGTTTGTTGATCTTGCAGCAGCTTTTAAGACAACGGCATCCGGAAAACACTATCTTTCGATATCGTTAAAAAACAGTTTTGCGACCGAAACGAGCATAGGTGACAACGGAGTATTCCGTTCTACAAAACACGAAGGAGACGGTATCGGTATAAGTTCAGTTCAAACTATAACAAAGAAATACGGTGGAGTATGTTCTTTTACACCGGAAGGAAAAATCTTTACAGTTTCTGTTATCCTTTACGAATGATATTTTTCAAACAAATATCATCTTACTGGGCGGATTAGGTGCTTTAACCTGTTTGAAACTTGTGATGTGCGATGCAAGAAGCACAAGAAATACATTAAGGGGCTTGAGATAACCAAGCCCCCTCTGTTATATCAAGTTATAAGTCCAAGTTCCTTAAGTAAGGTCAAAATCACGATCAAGAGAGATTTTCTCAACTAAACCAGTATAATATGCTTTACTAACTGAATTAACATAGTCAATGTCACCTCGAAAACGCTTTTTGCGTTTCCTCGGTAACAAAACGATGCTTCGCATCTCATTTCAGTCGGGGCTTGAACCCCGCCTGAAACGAAGATCTCCCCCCACCTTCGCTACGCTAAGAGGTGGGGGATATCTTCTATTTTGTTATATACCATAAATTCTAATCAATGAAGCTTTTCCTTCAGTACTTCAATCGCTTTTTTGAGCTGTACGTCATTTTCTGTATCTGCAAATTTATATATTCCACTATCACCCTCAGGAATTTCAACGATATAATCAGGTGTTATGCCTATCCCGTGAACAGCTGTACCATTTGGAGTGAAATACTGAGCTACAGTAAGCTGGAAACCGGCACCTCTGTTTCCGACATTTAAATATTCCTGAATAACACCCTTTCCGTAACTCTTTACACCAACCACAGAAGCATCAGCACATTCTCGCAAAGCACCGGTAAGAATTTCAGAAGAGCTGGCACTGTTCTCATTGATCAAGACTACCAGTTTTACATCAGCTTTTCCTTCTGTTGTCCGGTACTCATCATGTTTCTCCTTACCTCCGGCGTAAACCAGATAACAAAGTTCCCCTTCGTCCATGAACAGATCGGCAATATACCTTGCCTGTTCTACCCAACCACCGTGATTATCCCTAAGGTCTATAATTATCCCATTGGCACCCTGTGAGACTAGATCATTCAGTCTCGTTTCAAAATCTTTTTCACACCTTCCGGCGAACTCGTGAAGAGCTATATAGCCAATTTCATCATTGATCATTGTGCTTTTTGTCTCATTAACCATAACCTTATTTCGGGTAATTGTAAATGTGATTTCTTCTCCATTCCTGAGAAATGTTACATCCACATCTGTCCCGATACTTCCTCTTATTATTTTTACTGCTTCATTTATATTTTCAGGTGTGACATAGAAATCCTCACCAACCCTGTATAAAATATCACCTATTTGCACGCCGGCTTCCTCAGCAGGGCTTCCGGCGTGGACTCTGCTAACAACGTAGGCGTTCTTTATCTCATCAAATACCATATCCGCGCCAATACCTACATACTCGCTTTCATCAAAAAACAACGTATCCTCAAATTCCTGAGGATTATAATAGAATGAATACGGATCATCAAGTGTCCAAAACATACCTCTTGCGGCCCCTTCCACAAGTTCCACAGGATCGGTTTCCTTGTAGTAATCTGTTCTGATCTTATCAAACATATCCAGCAATTCTGAAAAATATTGGTATCTCTCGTACTCTTCATTGGTTATCGTAACGGTATCATCAACTGAGGTAGTTTCAAAATTTACATTCAGGCCTTCATTATTCTTTATAATCAGATTTTTAATTATTGCATTCTTTTTAACGGTTAATTTAACATATGCTGCATCAATTGTAAGTTTTTCCACCTTTTTCTTATTGTGCACGTTGATACATGCTCCATCACTTGATACATTTATCTTATTTCCTGAAACTTTCTCAGTGTAATCCTTCACAGCCTCAATAGTTACAGATGCAAAATTAGCTTTGTTTGTAACTGAAGCATTGACTGCCCTGATTACCAGATATTTTTTCCCATTGTATGTTCCGGCTGGTATCTTTATTGATACAGCCTTATCGGTAGTGAATATTATCTTCTCTTCTGTGTCCGTCTTCAATTGTTTAACAAGCTCTTTTTGCGAAGACACCTCAACAGTCTGAAGCACTCCGTTTTTTTTAGTTTTAGCGTTTACAGGAATCATGCCGAAAGTCATAACTATAACAAGCATGATAGGGATTATACGCATTACAACATCACGTCTTTTACTGTTAAAAATTTTTTCCATCTGTTATACTCTCCTAATTTAAAGTTTTTCGTTAAAGCTTTATGTCAATACAAGTATTGCACGTTATCATACCATGAGAGGCAATACTCCGGTATTGATATTGATACCAAACTTTTCTTTTATATCTATTATATAATTATATCACTAATATCTCATTTGTGTCAAACTATGCACCAAATACCTAAAATCATTCACGAAATATAAAATGTTGACTTAAATTGTATTTTATGATAACTATATTTATAAAGTAGTCGTAGGATTTGAAAAAATTTTCGTGCATAAAATCATTTATTCGGTGCATATATTTGTAATATCTTGAATAACGTGATACAATGAAACAAAAATAAACGTGAAAGAGGTTCTCTCTATGCTTATAGCTGTATGTGACGATTGTAAAGTAGATGCTGAAAAAATCAAATTTTCGCTCATGGATATCACTGACGATCTTGAAACCATCTGGTTCAGTACCGGAGTAGAACTTATAAACAGTATAAAGAACGGCAGTTTTTATTCCCTCATTTTCCAGGATGTCTATCTTGAAACTGAGCTTGGTGTAGATATAGCAAAAAAGGTAAAAGAGTATTCGCCGGATACCCAGATTATCTTTGTAACCACAAGTCTTGATCATGCTATCGATGCTTTTAAAGTTCATGCTATAGATTATCTGGTAAAACCATGCTCAGAGGCTGATATTGTAAAAGCTTTTGCCCGTGTAAGCATGCGTATAAAACAACAGGAGTCATCTCCTGTTGTTATAAACTCCGGTAAAGATATCCGAGTATTCTACCCTGAAAATGTCATAAGGATAGAAAGTGAACGTCACTATACAAATATATATAGTCAAAACGGGAATTCAGATCGCGTTCTCATGAACTTTTCAGATGTCGCAGAACTATTTGGTAACAAATTCATTGAACTACGACGCGGACTTCTGGTCAACCCCAAATACATAGAACGCATCAGTGGAGCATCCGTAATCATGACCGACGGCAACACTTACATATTACCTAAGGCTAAAAAAGACAGCGTAGTAACCCAGTATACCAACTATATCACTGGACAAATAAACACATAAACTAGAAAGTAAAACATCGTGCGGCGACGGCTCCGGGCGTGGCGGAATCTTAATATCGCACACTTATACTACGATAAGGCTCGTCGGAAACAATCGCACAATCGGCGCAAGATTGGACGCCATCCCATCAACTTCTCCATGAAACGGAACCTGCGCCATATCCTTTGCAACCTTGGCCAGTTTTTCTCTTGTTGTTTTTTCCATATATGCCTCACCAAACTTC
>JAEEKN010000221.1 GCA_016282435.1 Lachnospiraceae bacterium
GTAGTGTATATGAATTTTATGCTGTAAAAGAACACCCTGACTATAAATATCTCAAATGTATAAGTAATGAAAACGGATACGAAAATGAATTTCTTATAGAATATGCTCCGGCTACCGGATTACCGGAAGGGGCTTTAGACGAGATAATAAACGACGGTTTCTTAGTGATGAAGAATGGAAGTGTCATATCAGGTGAAGATAAATGGCTTGAGTTTGTTAATAAGACTGAAGCTAAAGAACCGGCGGAAATAGATATTGCATATTATTTTACTTTAACCGGCAGAATGGCAAAAAATCTGTATGAAATGACTAAAATGGATTACCCGTTAGTGTATTTACACAGATTAAAGTATGATGGTGAGAAATATGTATTCTCTCCTTTGAAAAAATCTGATGGAGAAGATAAATATGTGGTAACGGAGAATGATGAAATCGGTTGGGAGGAAACATACAAGTTTATGAAGCACTATACCGAAGCAGCTCCCAGTGATACGGCATTGTTCAATACCTTTGATAAGTATGTTCTGGTAAATGATGATTCAATAACCTGGGACGATATCTGGAATGGTTTAATAAGCAGTGATTTTGGTGCAGCCATAAAGAATGCTGAAGTTTTTAACAAGTATGACTATAAAGACGGTGTAGACCCGGACGAAGTAATAACTGTGGATATAGATATTTAATAGGAGGACAAGAAATATGGAAAGTATGAAAGATTTTGAAAACGAGCTCCAGAACTCGTTTAGAGTGTTAAAAATCGGCGAAGTTCTGGACGGTATGATAGTTGATATCGACGATGACGGTGTCACATGTGATATCGGATATTATACTCAGGGTGTTGTATCCCTCGATGCTATAAGCGACGACCCCGATTTTAATGCATTACGTGACTTGAAGATTGGCGATACTGTAAAAGTAATTGTAGTTGATCTCGATGACGGCAAGGGAAATGTTCAGCTCTCCATGAAGGAAGCCAGAGAATCCGAAGGTTGGGAGAAGGTTGAAAAGTTATTTGCTTCTCAGGAGACTGTCAGCGTTCATATAAAGGATAAGGTTCCATCAGGTGTTATCACATATCTTGAGGGTATCAGAGCTTTTATACCTGCGTCACAGCTGGCTCTGGAATATGTAGAAGATACTGCTCCTTATGTCGGGAAAACGATGAATGTGAGAGTTTTGTCAGTAGATAAAAACAACAAAAAGCTTCTCCTGACCGCAAAGGCAGTATTAAGAGAAAACGAAGAGCAGGGAAAGAGAAGCAGGATTGCGGCTATAGAACCCGGAGCAATATTTGAGGGTACTGTTGAGAGAATGGAATCCTACGGTGCATTCATATTACTTTCAAACGGACTCAGCGGACTTCTTCATATATCTCAGATATGTGAAAAGCGTATTAAGAAGCCTTCGGAAGTTCTGAAGATGAACCAGCAGGTAAAGGTTAAAGTTCTAAAAGTTGAAGACGGAAAGATATCTCTTACCATGAAAGAACTTGAAGATAAGGATCAGAATGAGACTGTAGATACCGATGAAGAGCAGGATACACCCACCTCATACAATGAAGAGATGTCATATACACCATTTGCTGATCTGTTCAAGAAGCTGAAGTTATAAGGAAAATATTATGAAAAAAGTAGTTGTAGGAATGTCCGGTGGTGTAGACAGTGCAGTAGCGGCGTATCTGCTAAAAAAGCAGGGATACGAAGTGATAGGTGTGATGCTCAGAACCTGGGACAGTACCGCGGATGAATGGCAGGAAGGTGAGTCGACAGGTTTTGAAGTTGTCCAGAATAAGTGCTGTGAGATAGATGATGCTTCGGATGTGGCAAAAATGCTCGGCATAGAGTTTCATGCATTCAATACGGTCAGTGATTTCAGAAAGCATGTAGTTGAGCCGTTTATCTGTGAATATGCATGTGCCCGTACTCCGAATCCCTGTATAGAATGTAACCGCTATGTAAAGTTTGAGAAACTTCTGTACTTTGCAAATGTTTTGGGGGCTGACTATATAGCTACAGGACACTATGCTAAAAAGGTCAAGCTAACGAACGGAAGATATACTGTACAGAAGTCTGATGCTGCAAAGAAAGACCAGACATATATGTTGTACAAGCTCACGCAGGAGGAACTAGAACGAGTTCTATTTCCGTTAGGAGATTACGAAAAGCCTCAGATTCGTGAGATAGCAAAAGAAGCAGGTATTCCCGTGGCGGAGAAGAAAGATTCTCAAGAGATATGCTTTATACCTGATGATGATTATGCTAAATTTGTAAAGAAACATATTTCGTGTATCACAAATAAATTTGATACCATGCCCGACAATATGATTTTTAATAATGATACCGGGTTTGTAGTTGGTTCTGAAGAAAGCACATCAAAAAATTACCAAAATGCATTTAAAGAAGGTGACTTCGTTGATAAGGATGGCAATGTGCTGGGCAGGCATAACGGTTTGATTCATTATACTATAGGACAGCGTAAGGGGTTGGGCCTTTCTATGGGGCATCCAGTATATGTTTGCAGGCTCGATGCACAAGACAACCGTGTAGTTATAGGAGATGAAGAAGACCTGTATACCGATAAGGTTGAAATCCGTGATTATAACTTCCTAAGTATACCTGAACCGACCATCGGTGATTCATTAAGAGCAAATGTAAAAGTCAGATACCACCATCCGGGTGAAAATGCAGAAATAAAGCGTGTCTCAGAGGATAAACTGCTTCTGACATTCGATAAGCCGGTAAAATCAGCCACACCCGGACAATCGGCTGTATTCTATGATGAGAATATGTATGTTATAGGTGGGGGTATTATCTGCTAAAATTTAAGCAATTTTTTACTACTTAACCAACACAAAATGTGCTATAATATTTTTGTAAAACGATTTTTGAAGTTATTTCATTAACTGTTTTGCAAAAATATTTTTATTTTTGCGGAGGATTATACATGACTAAACAATGGCCACTTGATACAGCGTTATCTTTTGATCCTTACTTCGGAGAAGCAGGACGTGACGGAGACCAGGGATACGAGTTACTTCCTGACGGAAAAGTACTGGTTCACATCAAAGCTCCGAATGCCAAGGAAGTAGTTATAGACCAGTTCGGAACCATTCACAAGTTCGAGAAGATAAATGATGAGATATGGGAAGCTAAAGTTGACCTCGGCAGAGGCTTCAAGTACTTCTTTATAAA
>JAEEKN010000024.1 GCA_016282435.1 Lachnospiraceae bacterium
AAGCAATCTCGGGTATCATGAGGAAAGGAAAATTAGTAATGGACTTAAAGTTAAAAGAGAAAAACGACGAAGAAGTGATGGAAAAAAAGGCGGCACCGCCTAAAAGTTCAGGCAGTTCGATAGCAAAGTTTGCTTCGATATCCACATTGTCAAAAGAGGAACTTGAAGAGGCAAATGATAGTGCCGAGGATAATATCGAGTATTCCGAAGAAGAGGACGACGAAGATATCTACGAAGGAGAAGGCGAAGAGACCGGAGAAGAGGAAGAAGCCGAGGAATCCAAAGAAGAGAATGAGCCTCCGATGGAGCATTACGGAAGGCAGTTCACATTTAAGGGGCATCCGTCTACCGAGGATGTATTCAGGTTCATGTTTTATCATACATATTTCAGCGTAGTCGGCATCATCGCCATACTTCTTTTTATCGGTGCAGTTGTGATGGCAATATGGAGCTTTATCGACGGTAATGTACTTCAGGGATGTATTTTTGCGGGAGCGTTCCTGTTCCTGGCTATCAACAGTCCTCTGAGCTTAAAGAGAAGAGCAAAGAAGCAGTCTGCCAGCATGTGCACTGAAGAAGGTACTATCACTTATACTTTCAGCGATGCAGGTTTTGACATGACCAGACAGACCGAATATGCACCTTATAAGTATGACAGGATCATGAAAGTTATAAACGGAAAGACCGCATACTATGTATATCTCGGCAAGATGAGAGCATTTTTGGCTCCCAAGGCAGATCTTGGAGAGAATGAAGAAACATTCCTGGCACTTATACGTGAAAATGTAAAGAACTTTAAGGGATGATCCCAAAAACATTGAGACCGGCTGTAAATGAGCTGGTGACAGAGGTGAGACATGGTAGTAGAGACATATTCCGATAAGGAAACTCTGGAATTCGGTAAAAAGCTGGGATCGGAAGCCGGTCCCGGTGCGATATTCTGTCTGGACGGGGATCTAGGAACCGGTAAAACCGTGATAGCGAAGGGCATTGCGTTGGGACTGGGTATTACCGAACCTGTCAGCAGCCCGACATTTACCGTTATAAAGGAATACCATGAGGGAAGGCTTCCTTTTTATCATTTTGATGTATACCGGATAGAAGATCCTGTCGAGATGGATGAGATAGGGTATGAGGATTACTTTTTTGGAGACGGTGTGACAGTCATAGAGTGGTCGGATATGATACAGGAACTTATACCTCAAAGTGCTATAAAAATCAAGTTGTCAAAGGATATGTCAAAAGGGTTTGACTATCGCAGGATTTCGGTAGAGAGTACAACTGTTGGATAATAAGTAAAACACAGCGGAGATTTTCAAATGAATATTTTGGCGATAGACAGCTCGGGACTCACTGCTTCTGTAGCAATACAGACAGATGGGAAACTGGCTGCCGAGTATACGATAAACAATAAAAAAACACATTCACAGACGCTTCTTACCATGATAGATGAGATAATGAAGCAGGAGGGAATGTCTCCGAAGGATATTGACTGCATAGCCATATCAGCAGGTCCGGGTTCATTTACGGGCCTCAGGATTGGATCGGCCACAGCCAAGGGACTGGGACTGGCACTTGAAAAACCCATAGCGGAGATATCCACATTAAAAGCTCTGGCTTATAACCTGTACGGCAACGTTGGCTGTATCATCTGTCCCATCATGGATGCGAGGAGGCAGGAGGTATATACCGGAGCGTACGAATTTGTAAAACCGGGTAGTGAGACCGGGGAAACTACAAATACCGGGAATACCGGCCTTGTCATGAATGTTGTTATCGAAGAACAGGCACTGCCTCTGCTTACAATGTTAAGGAAACTTGAAACACTTGGAAAAAAAGTAATCTTTAACGGGGATGCGGTTCCTGTTTATAAAGAAATAATAGAAGAAAACTTTAAGCAGGAGTACGGGTTTGCACCGGCCACATGCCTCTATCAGAGAGCGGCTTCGGTGGCTGCACTCGGAGAACAAAAAGCATTAAGCGGAGATGTAGTCGATGCTGATTCACATACTCCGGTTTATCTTAGAAAATCACAGGCGGAACGCGAAATGGAGGAGGGTAAGCTTAAAGCACCCGGAACATAATGAAAGTAAGACCCATAGAGCCTAAAGATATACCGGCCGTACATAATATCGAATGGGAGTGTTTTTCAGATTCATGGTCCGAGAAAACTCTTCAAAGTACTATGAATGAAAAAGGCCATTCGCTTTTTGTAGCCGAAGAAGACGGGGATGTCATCGGGTACGGCGTGACCAGACAGGTTCTCGATGAATGTGAGATACTTAGGATAGCTGTAAAAAAGGATTCGAGGAAAAAGGGAGCAGGAAACCTGCTTATGGGATTTATGGTAAATTCTGCGGTCAGCAACGGGGCACAGCTTTTTTTTCTCGAAGTCAGGGAACACAATATTCCTGCTATAGCTTTATACAGGAAGCATGGATTTATCGAAAGCGGACTCAGGAAGGAATACTATAAGGATCCGGTCGAAAGCGCCGTCCTTATGAGTAAATGTATTCCGGCCTGCTAAAAAATAAAAAAGGAATAAAAAATGTTAGATTTATGTTTACTCGGAACCGGAGGCATGATGCCTTTGCCGTACAGAAGACTTACGGCGCTCATGACGAGGTTCAACGGAAGCAGCCTGCTTATAGACTGCGGCGAAGGAACACAGGTAGCTATCAGGGAGAGAGGATGGAGCTTCCATGATATAGATGTGGTATGTATCACGCATTTTCACGGAGATCATATCAGCGGACTTCCCGGACTTCTCCTCTCCATGGGGAATGCCGAAAGAACTGAACCTGTGACCATCATAGGTCCCAAAGGACTGGAAAGAACAGTGAATGCTCTGAGAATTATAGCTCCGGAGCTTCCTTTTGAGATAAAATTTATAGAACTGACCGATCCTATATCCGAATTCAATCTTTTCGGATACAGGATAAAAGCGATTAAGGTTAATCACAGAGTTACATGTTACGGATACAGCATCATGATAGACCGTGCCGGCAAGTTTGATCCGGAAAAAGCAGCTGCAAACAATGTGCCTATGAAGGCATGGAGCAGACTGCAGAAGGGTCAGGATGTGGAGATTGACGGAATCACCTATACTCAGGACATGATACTCGGTCCTGAAAGGAAGGGCCTCAAGGTCACATATTGCACGGATACACGACCGGTGAGCGTTATTTCAGAGATAGCTGAAGATTCGGATATTTTTATATGCGAGGGCATGTACGGAGAGGACGACAAGGATTCTCAGGCTGTTGAACACAAGCATATGACCTTTACTGAAGCGGCAAAACTGGCAGCAGAGGCAAAACCAAAGGAAATGTGGCTGACACATTACAGTCCTTCCCTGGTAAATCCTGCCGAATATGTAGGAAAGATCCGCAAGATTTTCCCCAACATCATAGCTACCAAGGATTTACGTTCCGTTACTTTGAATTTTTCCGATGAAGAGTGATGCAGTAAAAGCGCATCAAAAGAGGAGCAAAACATGGCAACTAAAAAGAAAAAGAGCAGCCCTGTCGGAACTATCATCTTCATGGTTTTGTTTGCAGGAGTTGTCATAGGATTGTATTTTTTGATAACGAGGAATAAGAATAAAGACACAAAAGAGATTCCGGCTACATCATCGGAGGCCGAAGTATTGATCAAAAAGGATCTGGACTGGGAATATCCGGTGACTCCCAGAGAAGTATTGAAACTTTACTGCAGGATCACCAAATGTCTGTATAATGACGACCTCACTGATGACCAGATAAAGAAGCTGGTATCTAAGCTCAGAAACCTGTATACCTTTGAACTTCAGGAGAACAATGATGAGGATGATCAGATAAAGCTCTTAAAAGGTGACAGGGAAGAATATAAAAAGGATAAGAAGACAATATTCCAGTTTACCATAGAAAAATCCGAAGATATCAGCTACATCGATACAAAGGCGGGGAATACCGCGCTGATAGAGATGTATTTTACCATTCAGGCAGGCGCCAACATGAACCGTTCGTATGAGGAATTCAGCCTCGTACAGGAAGACAGCGGAAGATGGAAGATAGCCGGATGGAAGCTCTCGGAAAAAGAGCTTGCGATAGATGAGGGAGACTGAAGGAATAACGATAATGGATACGGAAAAAGATATTTTGATACTTGCGATAGAATCTTCATGTGACGAGACTGCTGCTGCGGTGGTAAAGAACGGCAGGGAGGTTCTGTCAAATACGATATATTCGCAGATAGACCTGCATACGCTGTATGGAGGCGTAGTACCCGAGATAGCTTCCAGAAAGCATATAGAAAAAAT
>JAEEKN010000222.1 GCA_016282435.1 Lachnospiraceae bacterium
AAACGAAACATCTATCTCTTTCTTGAGAAAAAACTCCCGTGTCATCCTTTTCACAATATCCATATAAACTTTTTCATCTTCACATATCGCAATCTTCATGACTTTATTATATCCCTCATTTTTAAAATATCAGATTTTCTGTACAAGTGGTATATTACTATGCATAAGTGGTAATGTCAAACTTGATGATAATCTGGAAACAAGTATCCATTATCATGTACAGATTTTAATCTCTATCTTCAAATAATAATGATAAAAGAAAAAAGCACCTCAAACGAGATGCCTTTAATTATTCAAAAAAAGAGTTGCAACCTACGGGCGATGACCTTACAGGCCACTTACCAAATTGAAGCGCATTCCGCAGGATTTACCCTCAACTCGCTTATATTATATCAACACTTCTTGGTTAGATCAAATTTCAGACTCTGCGTTGTCTTGCGATTTCCACAACGTCGGCGACCTGTGCATCTTTTTTAACATAATCAGCAAGATAGGGAATACAAAACATTACCTTTCCGCGTTCGGGTGCCGCAATAATTCCATGATCTATAAGATAAGATCTTGCCCTGCTCAGATTATTCTGTTTCACACCCATTTTGCGAGCAATGTCAGAACTTGATGCAAGCCGATCTGTATCTAAACACTCCGACATTTTTATCAGATATGTCTTTTCATTATTTGGTATTTCATCCAAGAGAGGGTTCAGAGCACGTTGTTCATACGCATATACAGCATTGGCTATGGCATCTTCTACTTCTTTTTCTTCTACCAGATGCTTTTTTTCTGTCTTTCCGTCATTGATCAGCAAAACAAGATGGTATCCCAAAAGCTGCATTAAATAAGGATGACCATAACTGGCCTGATTTAATTTCGTGATCAATTCTCTGCTGACCATTAATCCCTTAACAAGCGAGAAAGCCTTTTCAAAAGCTTCTTCTGCTTCATCCCACGTGAACAAGCCAAGTTCTACATGTGCTGCCCGCCTTAGATATGTACATCCTTCATGTCTGATAATTTCAGAATAGGCATAAGGCAGGCCTGCTACAGCCAACATAATGTCATATCCTTTTCGAGACACCATTTGGAATGCATTACACAGAGATGAAACATCTTCTATCGGAACTTTCTGAATTTCATCAACAGTAATAAGAACACCCTTTTTAGAATTTGAGCACGCTTCTAATAGGAGTTCTTGAAGGTTTTCTCTTCCCATTCGTTCCGTCTTTGCAACAGACCCCGTACTAACACCTCCGCCAAACCCCAGAATATTTAAGCTTGCTTGCGGACTTACTGTTTTTGTCACCTCATCAAATCCGGCCAATATATGAACAAGCTGCATAATCATATTTTCCGGACCCAAATCTATTACAACTCTCTTTTTAGCTTCGGCTCTCATCGAGAGTTGTTCAAGGAGCGCAGTCTTACCGCAGCCACGTGTGCCTGTAATAAACATGGCTCTATCTTCACTTCCGGTATCAATCATAGCATGATCAAACAGTTTTAAGATTGACTCACGTCCAAAGAATACCCCCGGCTTTCCGCCAAATATAGGTGAAAACGGATTTTCAAACATAATCATATCCTCCGTAAATTTTACAACATTTTCATACTTTCCTGTTTTCTGTATATTATACATCATTATTCGTTTTCTGTCAATTCTGTAATGGTATCATTTTTCTGTATTTTCTGTCTTTTCTGTAAAATCTGTATTTTCTGTCATTTCTGTTTACGATACTGAAATCTGTATTGCGATTTACTGAATCTAGCTTTTCGATTCGAACAGAATATTTCTTCTTTTATTCCAAATTTCTTACAGTTTCACATCAACATTGTTTCCTACCGGTTCTGATTTATTTACAATGACTTCCTCTGTCAAAGAGATATTTGCCCTATCAGCATCAGCATGATTAACATCTTTCGTATTGTTTGTTTTGTCTGTATTATCACTCTTCATAAATGCTTCCTTTTCCTTCTGTGATACAGCAGAATCCTCTTTGGTTGCCTCTGACAGCTTCTTATTTACATCCGCTATTGCATTCATCTGAGTTGTTTCAAGTTTCTGTGCCTTTGCCTCTATCTCCGCAAGTTGTTTTTGTTTCTTTTCTATATTACCACCACGTGCTCCGTCCTGCTTTATCTCGGCTTTCAGCACTTCTGCCTTACCCTTCATTTGAGATCTGGCCGACCCTTGAGCTTTTACCTGTGTCATAGCCGAATCTGCAGACAAAATCGCTTGCATACTTCCACTTGACATCCCACTGCCTCCTACTGACGGCTGACTGTTCTGTCTGCTTCCTCCAAGCATATCTTCCATAGAAGATGAACTTTTTTGGAGATTCTCTTTTCTCTGCTCTATCTGATGTTGGCGCAACTGATTTTGGAGCTCATTTATCTGCTCCTGGATTTCTTTACGCTTATTCATCTTGTCTTCCGGTGACATCTCTTTGTTCGACGCAAGTTCCTGCATCTGCTTCTGAGCATTTGCTATCTGACTCTGAAGATTCTTGCTGGTCGAATCAGCCCCTATATCCATCATAAAAGTCTTTGAACCATAGCTCTGTCCGC
>JAEEKN010000223.1 GCA_016282435.1 Lachnospiraceae bacterium
GTTCAACTACTTCCTGATAGCTTGAGTTCGCTGCGGCTCTCGATGCTGCTTCTTTAGCTGTTACTTCTGAATAATAGTAGTTTATGGAATTCTCCAGGGCACTTTTTTCAGTCAGGGCTATGTCGAGTTCCTTACCTACTATCTGCCTGATATCTTCTATTCCGTAAAAGTTCATGGGGTCATTTACCAGAAGCGAGTATGTATTCTCATCTTCCGCATAACCCATCATGCAATACTGTTCAGCCAGTGCCTTCGGAACTCTCGAAACAGCCGTTACATCTACAGTAATATCCGAGATGTTTATCATCTTGTAATTCAAGCGGTCAGCCAGAGCTTTCAGCATCTGTTTTTCGGTTATGAAACCAAGCTTTATCAGGGCATCACCCATACGTACACCCTTATTTTCCTTCTGGTACGCCAGAGCCTGTCCTATCTGTTCATCTGTAGCATAGCCCAATTCCTGAAGGACATCACCTATTCTTATGTTAGCAAATTTTCTCGGTTCCATGTACTAGCCCTCTCTTATTTAGTCTTCACACATATACAGCTCAACAGTCAGATTCAGCATATCCGTTGTATATACTTCTTCTGTTCCGTCTTCATGAGGTATTACCGTTTCCTCTGCATCTACAGAATAGTCTACAAGTCTCAGCTTCTTCTCGGTCGCTGCGAGATCATCCAACAGACGTGTGATATTCTTCTTGTCTCCGCCAAGTCTCATCTGAACAGTCACCATATATATTCCGGTAGTTCCAGACTTTGCTTCCTGCACTTCTCCGAACAGAATCTCACCGTCTTCATTGATTACGGAAGCTGCTTTCTGCATAGCCTTCTGTCTAGCATCACTTTCACCGGTCAGTTCTTTCTTTGAATATATATAAGGACTAAGTTCAGCTACAGCACGTTCTCCTATAGACAGATCGTATGACATCAATTTATAATCTTTTATAACCTTGGTGGTTATTAGTTTATCTATCGCATCGCTATCCATCATAGGATAATAATTTTCCTTTGCACCGGCTATCAGTTTTTCAAGTTCATCATTATTGTCTTGTACTTCCATAAGCTGAGCTATCTTCTGTTCGTAAATATTCTGTACAAGTTCTTGTTCTTCTATTTCGTCTTTATATTCTCCGGCACTTTTTATCTGAGGTAATACACCCCAGTAACCTATACAAACAACGATAACAAATATTCCCATGAAAGTCAGTAGTTTTTTATCCCGCTCGGTCAGTTCAATTTTCATCTTTACCACTCTCCCTTCCCATAGCTTCTTCCAATGTACAGGATACATTTACCTGATACTGGTTTTCATCAGAATATGTATAACCTGTATACGTTACATCATGAAACATCTCCTGTCCCATAAGTATGGTTATGAATTCGTTTATAGTCTGTACGTTTTCTGCTGTCACAGACATGTTTGTTGTGCCCGAATCCGCATTACAACTGGTAATGGTCACTGTCGCATATCCATTTGCCAATTTGAATATATGATCCTGTACCTCACTTGTAGCCCACGGATATGTAGCCAGATTCTCATTGATATTTGCTATCGAGAGATACTGACCTACCAGGAAACTATTACGATATGTGAGTTCGTCATACTCCTCCACCTGCATAGTGGTCATCGGACTTGTATTATATTCCTCTATATCTTCCAGTTCTTTCTTCGTAGACCTTTTATACAGGAACGACAGAACAAATGCTATCGCCATTACAAACACCGCAAACGCAAGTAATGCAAAATAAACAGTGTTCGAACTACTCTTTTTTTCTACTTTCTTTGTCTGATACCTGGTGATATAGTTACCACCCGCACCGCATTCGAATAGACCACTGGCAGCAAACAGATATTTTTGAGCAAAAACGCCGTCCATTCCTTTTATGTTTTTGGTATCAGTGAAAATATCAATTTTAGTCTGAACTCCATATTCGCTCATTATGGTTTTATAGAAGGAAAGGTCTCTTTCTTCTACACCGGCAAGTAGGATTACTTCAAGTTCAGAATCGAGCTGGTTTGCCTGCATGAACTGCTTTATCTGGCTGGCCGACCTCGTCAGATCCTGAGCATAATCCTCAGATCCCGGTTCATGGAAACATCTCACAGAGTTATAATATGTAAACACTTTATTTACATATAAAATAGTCGTAAGAGTCATGCTGTCGGCTATCATGATCATGAAGGTTCCGTATGTCTTAGCAACCGTAGCATTTACCAGGCTTATCATACTTCCTTCACCTGAATAAATGCCCTTTAGCTTTATGCCGATTTTATCAAAGAATGTAATATAATCGCCGATGAAGTCAGGTGCTACACTTTCTGCATATACTCTCTGCATCTTTTTATGAGCAGATTCAAGTCTTATGAAACCATATACTTTCTCTTCCGAACGGTCAATGTTAGAAAATCCCCTACGTATATGGTCTATGGTCTTATCATCCGCCATTTTGGGGAATTCCATGTTCTGACCGACGAACTTAGAACTGTTTACTACAAGACAAACATCTTTAACAGAAAGCTTGTTTTCAGCCCATGTCTCCTTCAAAAACGTCCCTAACGTATCCGAATCCATAATAAGACCATTGATAATAGTTCCTTCAGGAGCCGGGAATACGAGATATTTGTCAATAGTTGCAGTCTTGCCTCGTTTACCCTCAATAATATGTATCTGTTGGTTTGAAAGATAGATAACTGTGCTCATTCTTCCTCCATTTTCGTAACCCTTTTATTTTTATTTGGATGAACTTGCTATAGCGTCATATGATCCATAAATAGGCTGGATAACAGAAACTATAATAAATCCGACTACGAATGCAAGCCCCGCAATGATCATAGGTTCAAGCATTGCCACCAGACTCTGTATTGCCATTTCCGAATCGTATTCAAGCTGATCGGCAGCCGTATTCAACATATCGTCCAGCGTACCTGTCTCTTCACCTACTACTACAGAAGAAACCAGCTTTTTTGTAAAGCCGTCTACCTTTGCCAAAGCTTCACTCAAGTTCTGGCCAGCCTGAACATCTTTTATTACAGTTTCAAACTGAGATTCTATATATTTATTATCAATAGTATCCCTTGCTATGGTCAAACATGAGATGATCGGAAGACCTGCATTGTACAAACTGGCAAGAGTTCTTGCAAAACGTGCCGTATAAATTATTCTCATCAGCTTTCCAATCTTGGGAAGCTTAGTCTTTATCTTATCTTTTTGATATTTTATACTCGGTACCGCAAAAAGAAGTTTGAAAATGATGAAAATAACTACTGCAAATAATAGCAAAAGATACCATTTGTCTGCCACAAAATTACTGATACCAAGAAGTATCTCTGTCGTTGCCGGTAAAGCTTCCATCTGTTCAAAAAGGCTCTTAAACTGAGGAACAACATATCCCATGATTATAGCAAGAACTATAACCATCAGAACCCCCAGAATTTTAGGATATGTAAGAGAGCTCTTTATCTTCTTGGTCAGCTTATATTCCTTGCTATAATAGTCAGCCATCTGATTAGCGGTAGCCTCCAGAGTTCCCGAAGCTTCAGCACTTCTGAACATATTTATCATCATAGGAGGGAAAGCTGCTCCTTGTAGTGCCATAGCCTCCGAAAGGCTAATTCCCGTACGTACCGATTTTAAAATCTCAGAATACAGATTTCTTTCTTTTTGGCGAAGGGTTTCATCATCACAGATTATTCTGAGAGCTTTTACAAGCGATACGCCTGCTCCCACCAGCTTTCCGATACTTCTTGAAAAATCCGCTATCCTGTCAGAACGTATTTTTTTACCGCTTGTTTTCTTTACTACTTCATTGCAACTTTCAAGATATAAATTATCATTTTTTAATTTTGCCTGAAGATCTATCTCGTCATTTGCCTGAAGCTTGCCTGTAATCTTTTTTCCCAGGGCATTCCTGGCAAGATATTTATATGTATTCACAAGAATCCCCTTTCTAATAAGCTAATAGTTCTTTTATTTGGAATACCTTCCAGGTATCTTTGTTGTCGATATATTGATATCTGACTATATATTCGTCTGTTTCGTATTCAAATCCTGTTATTTTTCTACTCGTTGAATCATAACCGAATAGTCTCATTCGTCCTTCAGGATTACCCTGGATTTTATTCACGTATGCAACAGCCCCTGATCGAATATTTCCTTCTGCTGTTTCATCATAAATACTGTAACCCATCCCCCTGTATTCCATATCCGCCATTTCAAGAGTCATCTTTATATTTTTTGCCTCTCTCATAGTCAGTCTTGCTTCCGAATAACCCTTAAACCGGCTGAATACAAATACTCCAATAACCATTAAAACGCAAATTATTAAAATGGCAATAAGAATTCTTCTAAAAGAAGCCCTTTTCATCTGCTGTTCTATAGACATTGAGTTATTAACCTGCATATGGACTCCTTTCGTACAATTCGTATAATATCAAAAAGTTTACTTTACAAGCTTATTTAACTGATCCGTTTCAATACAGTAAAAATTATAAAGCGGAATATATTCAGTACAAGTATAGTCTCCATACTGGGGACTATTAACCGTCAACTCCAAAACTATCACAGGATAATCTCCGGTAGGCATAGGGGTAGGCGATAAATTTGCAGCATAAGTATTCTTATTTCTATTATTAAACATATAAAACTTTACTTCTTTTACCCTGTATCCCATTCCTACATGTTTTGAATCAAAAACTTTCTCATTAAAATCTGATGTTGAATATGTTTTTTGATTGAAAAAATCATCATATATCTTTACCGAAGAACGTGTGAGAACGTTTTCTTCCAGACTTTCACCCTTTTGTAAGGAGTAGCAAATCTGTTCACCTTTGCCATTTATAAAAGTTATAGCATCTCCTGCACCGGATATATAAACAGCACATCCATCAGCTCCGGATAACATAGGAGAATCTTCAGGCCTTTTAACCGCATTTTTATCAATATACATAATCACGGCGTCTTCCAGATCACCCCTAACCTCTGTTGCAATAATCTGAGAAGCCTGTATCCCGTAGCTTGTAGACTTTGAAAAGTAATATACCTGCGAACTGGAACTGATAACCTGTGCTGCCGCCACCATCAGAATTCCCAGGAGGACAAAGCATACCATTAGTTCCACAAGTGTGAAACCCTTATTATTCTGTTTCATATGCATGCCCCCTTTATATTTGCCTAACAACGTTTCTTTACGCATTAATTTGTAGTTTTAGGTGTAAATTTATATCTATATATGCATTTTCTGGCCATATCCAAATCTCTAATATTTTCAATTCTTTGAAGCTTAATTGAATCTACCTTAATGGTATTTAGATTATCATCAGATACATTTTCCAATAATGTTCCGTCACTCTTAAACCGCTTAAACAAACCATCGGTATGCTCGTGCCATTCTACATAATAGTCACCGTCTGTCTGCTTATGCCACTCAGAAAGAGTGATTTCCAGTTCGTTTCCTGAAGTATCCTTCACAGTCATATCATTTCTGAATGCTGTATCCGAACCAACTTTATAATTATATCCCTGGTAGTATTTTTCCTCAAATTCCAGATTATTCTTTTTGGTATCTACCGCAGCGGTAGTCATCTCAGATGATAATTTTATTATCTTTATAAAAGATGCCAATACCACAGCCATCATCAGGAATCCGGCTGTAACCTCAACAAGGGTTGTACCTTTATTTCCTAAAGCTATTTTCTTTAGCTTCATTCACCATCACCCCCTGTTGTTAAGATTTCTTCGCCAACGCGGTTCCATTTCCAGTTACCTGCGTAGTCGACTTCCATACCTACTGAAATACTTGTATTAGCAGGCTGATTTAAGTCATACACAAGTTGAGCCAATTTAAAATCTGTCGGTTCATCACTTTCAGTTCCACCTGCTGTCTGAAACCATATTGTAACTTTATTATATGCGCCTATATCAGAATTAACATTATTATTGTTACGAATCATAAAACTGTTGCCTTCATGACTCAAAATACTTGCATTAGACATATCCCATATAGTCTGACCATCATGAAGATTAAAACTCAATCTCCAATCTGAAATCGTAGTATCAGAAATATTCTCTATATCCAAATTATAGTTTCTTTTAACAACAGAATTTTCTGTCCAGGGTCTATCTCCAACAGGCCATACTTTATATCTTGTTTCATCAACTAATTGATAACTCGGAACAATAATTGACATCACGGGGTTATTACTATATGTTGTAGTAGATCCAAACCCAAATGTTATGTTAGCACCGGGTGCTATATCCTGATTATGACTTGCATATCTTACCAAATAATTACTATCGTCTATTTTTCTTACAAGTTCACTATTATAAAACCCCGAAAGATTATCATCTGTATTAATTATCATCATCCATGATTCATACAAATTTTCAGAATTATTTGAAATTTTTATAAGTCCGTTATAACCACCATTCCATGCATTACCATTAAGACTAAACTCCGGAATAATACCTGTAGATGAAACTATCGTGGCATCATTATTTGTTGCATTTAAGATATACTTTCTCTCTGTTCTGACCAGCATCTCGCCTTTGTTGTTATAAAGCATATAAACGGCATTAAGCACAGTACCTGCTTTGCTGTATATGTATCCGTCAAAACCTGAGGGAAGTTCCCAGTAAAACTGAACTACCACTTTTACACTACCGATTGAACTAATGTTAAAATATTTGGAACACTTTTCAATATCGGCATGTGCTGAATTTGAAAGGCAATATGCATCATTTGCAGCCTTCGGATCATAATACTGCCAGATTGCGTTACCGCTACTGTCAGTACTATCCTGTTTATAAAATGTAAACCCGTTCATCTCTTCAGTTTTTATATAATCTTTCTTCGCTGGGTCAGTATTATCATATTTATTATTATCAAAACCCTGCCAGATATTCTCATAAATATATTTCCAAAACTCGTGGCTTTCAAGGTTTTGATACGTTGTAGGGTCTCCAGAGGTACTACTTGTACCTTCTGTTATAATACTCTTATCCGCTATCAGCTTATAAGATATTTCTGAATTCTCTCCTGTCGACTTTATCGGAAGGACAGTCACATCCGTAATCTCATGTTCCAACGCTTCAGCTGCTGAATACAGCATTTCTCTGTTAGACATGTCAGAAGTACTCTTAGATGTAGAGATGAACAGCGAATAAGCTACCAAAAGCAAAGAAAGGCACAAAACCATCAGCACCGCACTGACTACCAATCCGGTGATAATGGCAGAACCTCTATTGTCATTCTTATATGATTTATATAACTCTTTAATCATATAATCTCAGCTCCTCACATCACTATTCACTGTAACTATCGCTTAATAGATACCTATCCCGGTATTCAATTCGGCGAATAAGAACCTACACATGCATCATACAATTTTGACTCTGTCCTGTTCGAATCAACTGATAAATCTAAAGCACCTGATCCATATCCGAGACTCGTCCTGTCACTGTAAAAAGCAGCACAGATATTTCCGTCTTCAGTATACTCTATGGCAATATAAGCATCCAGCATATTATCATCATACAAATAGTCCGAAACAAGCCTAAACAAAAGCTTTGCACTTTCACTTACGCTGTCTGAAACATTTTTATCTTTACTGGTATATTTCTTATGATCTTCATTTGAGCAGACCGCATAATACTTGTCCCCTGACGATGTCACTTTATAAGGAGTATGTTTAACATTAGGACCCCAGCCTTCCATCTCCTGCAATACATCGTTTGCTCTAAGCTGGGCTATTTTGTTTCTGGCGGCCATATAGATCAATTCGGCATTTTCATTCATAGACATGTCAGTAGAGTATTCCTGCCATGATATCAGACCCATAGTGGTAATAGTAGCTATGATAGAAAAAAGAACCAGTGTGACTACTATCTCCACCAGTGTAAAGCCTTTATTCGATTGTCTTAAACTATCTTCTTTCATAGAGGCTCACTCCCATGCAACATCACGACATAATACGCCTACATTATCATATCTTATATCGACAATTTTACACCTTTTTATTAGACAATTCAACATATTTTTATAAAATATTTCAAAAACACGTATAATTTTATATTTATAGTAAATATAACATACCAATATGATGTCCGCTCGATTAACAATATGAATGCTTACTCTTGTTACAGGTTCAGCATATCCAACATAAAACAAAAAAGCCCCGGATTCCGGAGCTTATAATACATAGATTATCTATGGTCTGTAACTTTTCAGCTTATTCTCTATCTCCAGCACCTCTGCAGCCTTCAGAGAGCCGGTCTTTAAGTATTGTTCAAACATTGCGGCAAACGAGCCCGAAAAAAGCTTGTCCAGAAGAGCTTTTATCTCTGTTTCCTGGATTTTCTGCTTTGAGACTATGGCACGGCACATAAAACCGGGTTCCTGTCTCTCTATGGCACCCTTGTCTATCAAACGCTTTATAACGGTATATGTGGTATTCTTCTCCCAACCCACATATTCCTTTATAATCTTTGCTATATCTTTAGCGGCAAGAAGCTTGTTGGACCATAATAGCTCCATAACATTCATCTCACCCTCATGTAAACGAATTTCTTCCATTAATGTAAACCCCTCTTTCGCCGAAAACACTCATATTCTACAACCATAGAGAGGATTTGTCAAGTAAAATTCATCAAATTCAGCCCATAAGCGGCATAAATAGGCAACAAAATCGTTTTTTCTTCAAATCGGCAGTTTTCATCGGTGAGTTTCAGCGAAAAATCGCACCCGTAATCCTTTTTGAAGGCTCCCAGACTCCTGCTCCTTCCCTTCCCCAACATGTGTATATCTACAGGTATATATCTTCCTTCTGTCTCTATCACGCAGTCAAGTCCGGCACCGGCACCTGTCTCCCAGTAATATGTCTTTAGCCCACAGCTTACCACATTCTGGAGAACTGTACTTTCCATGATCTTCCAAGTGGCGTTCTTACGGTTTACCTCGTTCTCCTCATATGAATCTTCAAAATTCATATCATTCTGTAAGGAATCTTCCATATAACAGGCGTTGTAAGTATTGTACGCATCATCTGAATTATCCCACTTTCTTCTATTATGCCCGTAAAGACATGTATCTGCCAAATACAGTCTGAAGTCATCTTTTTTGCTGTTAAGTCTGGGAATTTTTATCAAAAACTCTTTAGATTCCAGATTATTCAGTACATCTTCATAATCTTTTCTTGACACGCCATCTCTGATAGCCGAGTACATAAACTTGTGATTATCCTTTTCCAGAACTTTTTCTACCGCTTCCAGAAATCCCTTTGTCCTAACGGCTTTTGTATCATCTTCATCATATATCATTCCGCGCAGTGCAATATTCAGCAGTCTTTGACGTTCCCTGACATTCTCTACTGAACCAAATTCCAGGTATTCGGCTACTATCTCAGGCATTCCTCCTGTTTGAAGGTATAGATCGTAGAGATCCAGTAGTTCCTCATGTATCATACCGGGAAGCTTCCTTTTGCTCAGTAAATGTCCTGTTATGACTTCTTCATACCATTCTTTCCCCATCGCTATCAGGAAATCACCGAAATTCATAGGTATCATATGTATAAATGCATAAAAAGACCCATCTGTTTCCGTGCCGTTACTCAGACACTTTCCTGCGTCATCCCCTGTCAATCCGTAAATCTGCTCTGCTATACATTTATCAGAAGTTATAACAAAAAGCTTTAACTTCTTTGAATACGAGGAAAACAGTGTTTTCACCATTTCTATATCAGGTTCATCTATGATTATCGGGATATTTACCAGATATTCCTCATCGATTCCAAAAAAGCCGGTCATCAGTTCTTCTGAGCCTGACTCCGTGCTCTTCGTACAAGCCTTCCGGAATCTCAAGTCCCCGTACGCATCGATATACAGGTATTCCTCATACGTCTTTTTGACATGCTCTAACACCGAATATGTCTTACCTGTACCTTTCATGCCCCATAGAACTATAAGACGTTTTCCCTGTTCGTTATCATATTTCTTTATAACGCCCTGTACTTTTCTGTTCATAAAATAAAAAATATCCTTTATCTCCGCTATAAAATCGTTATCAGAATCTACTACCTTCAAAAAACTATCTCGCGAGCAATTTTTTGAAATACTCCGGCAGTTCCGCCTCAAACTCCATATATTTCCCTGTAGAAGGATGTTCAAATCCGAGTACTCCGGCATGAAGGCATTGACCCCTGAGATCCACTCCCATCACTTTAGCATCTTCTTTATAAGGACCATATACAAAATCCCCGACCAGCGGATGCCCTATATAAGCCATATGAACCCTGATCTGGTGGGTTCTGCCGGTCTCAAGCACGCATTCAACATGAGTATATTTTTTCTGGCCTTCACCATTTATGACACCCAGTACACGATAGTGAGTCACCGCTTCCTTCCCGTTCTTTACGTTGGGAGCCATCTTCTTCCTGTCAGACGGACTTCTGCCTATACTCGCTTCTATCCTGCCTTCTTCTTCCTTGAAGGTCCCGTTTACCAGCGCCTGGTATCGTCTCGTGATACTATGTTCTTTCAGCTGTTCCGCAAGACTCCTGTGTGCAGTATCATTTTTACATGCCACTATTAGCCCTGTAGTGTCTTTATCTATTCTGTGAACTATGCCGGGACGCAGTATTCCGTTTATACCCGACAGATTGTCTTTGCAATGGAACATTAGTGCATTTACCATGGTCCCGTGATAATTCCCCGCCGCTGGATGGACTACCATCCCCTTAGGCTTGTTTATCACGATGATATCATCATCCTCATACACTATATCGAGAGGGATATCCTCAGGCACTATGTCAGGCAGTACAGCTTCCGGCAGATTTAACTCTATCTCATCCCCGTACTTTGGAACAAATGAAGCCTTTACAGCTTTACCGTTCACCTTAACATCACCGTTATCTATCAGCTTCCTGATAAAGCTTCTGGACAGACCGTTTACATATTGTCCACCGGTTTGAGAGACGTCATCCCCGGAATCCTCTATAGTCCGCGCCTCACTACCTCCCATAAACGGGGTAACAGCCAGCAATTTGTCGATACGCATATCTTCGAAGCTGTCATCTATTATGATTTTATATAAATTCGCCTGTGCCATGCCATACCCCTGATTTTAGTTCTCTTCTTTGTTTTCTTTTTTCTCTTCTTTATTCGGCTCTTTAGATGTTTTCTTCTTGAAGCTTATGAAATCCAGATCATCATCCTTGTAGTAGAACAACATCAGGAAAATGAATACAAACATTGCCACAGTGATATAAATGTCGGCAACGTTGAAAATCGGAAAATCTATGAGTTCAAAATACAGGAAATCCGTAACTTCACCCATAAAAATACGGTCTATCAGGTTTCCAAAAGCACCCGCAACAACGCATACGCTTAAGAACCTCATCTTATTGAACTTCTTATCTTCAGGTGTCTTTATATAGAAATAACATACAGCACCTACCAGCAGGATACTGACTATTGACAGGATATCAACCTTCCCCTGAAGCATGCCCCATGCTGCGCCTTTATTGGTCACATACCTGAATGAGAAAAAACCATCTATTATCTTAAAATCTCCGTCCGCCAGATTCTGCCTTGCCAGATACTTTGTCAACTGATCAAACACTATCAGGACCATCAGCAGTACAGGTCCCAATATATACCATCTTTTCTTGTTCAACTTAAATCTCCTCTATATATATCCTTACTTCTTCTTTTTCAACTGTCCCCTGACTGTTTCGCGTGTCATTAATAACCTCTCGAAACTGCCTTCATCATCTCACCTTTAAGCTTTACCTTTTGAGAAAGACATCTGAAATACAACCGGATAAAGTGCACATTTATTCTTACAAAAGCGCCCGCACCTTATGGTGCGGGCACAATAAACAATTTAATCACCATCTGACAGATCTGACAGATCCAGGTCGCTGTCGGGCTTTTCATCATTATCCTCAAAGTCTGAGAAATCAAACTCTACCTCTTCGGCTTCCTCATCAAAACCACCCTTGATCATCCTGTCTGTTTTCTCATCAGCGACAAGCTCATGAACATCTTTATCCTTGGATTCGGATTCCTTCTTTTCTTCCTTATCTTTATCGTTATCCTCATCCTCTTCATCTTTGATAAAAGCATCAAGCCTTGTAACATTGATTGAAAAAGCATCCGTATCAAGCATCTCCATCTGAGCTCTTGCCAGATTCTTGAACTGAGCCTTGTACTTTTCGTACTGCTGAATGAGAGCTATGGTCTTGTTATGAACATTCTCCAGCTCATTCTTCGCATCAGCCAGAAGAATATTAGCCTTTGCTCTGGCTTCTTTCTCAATACGCTTTGCATCCTTGTTGGCCGCTTCTTTGGTAGTCTCAGCTGTTTTCTCTGCCAGAACCAGTGCCTTCTGAATGGTCTTCTCTATAGACTTGTAATACTGTATACCCTGAGTCAGTACCGAAACCTTATCCTTCAGTTCCATGTTCTCACGGTATATACTCTCGTAATTCTTGTTCACCTCACGGAAGAATGCATCTACATCCTTCTTATCATACCCCAGGCCACCTGACTTAAAAGTCTTGCCTTGCATCTCTACAGGTGTAAGCATTTATATCTCCTCTGATTTTAATATTTTCAGTTAAGAACCGGTACATCAAATCCGGTCTGTTCAGCTATCTCAGCATAATCACCCGAAATATCCACATTATTCGGAGCACATACATAGATGCAGCTTGTGATATTGAAAAGCTTTCCGTCGATAGCATAGATAGTGCCGGACAGGAAATCTATGATTCTCTGTGCCAGAGTAAGATCCAGTTCCTCGAGATTTACTACAGCTATTCTTGAAGAAAGAACTACGTCACAAATATCCTGAGAATCATTGAAGTTCAGAGGCTTCATGATACAAACTTCATTTCCGTGTGTGGTAGTATTGATCGGAATGAACTTTGAACCGTATGAACGATCGATTTTCAGACTCTTTGTATTCGTATTCCTATCTATATATGCTGAAGCATAGTTCTTGGAACTGCTCTTGGGAGCATAATCGTTATCATAGTCATCATAGCTCTTATCGGGTACATCATAATTGTTTTTCTTAGAAGAAATGCTGTTAGCCTTGAACTGGTTCTTTTTCTCCTGTTCAGCCTTTCTAGCTTCCTCCTCTTCGAATTCGTCGAATGCCTCATCGTCATCATTGAAGTTAAACGCACTCTTGATTTTGTCCATAAAACCCATTTCAACAAGTCCTCCTAATTATATTACTGCTGAACTCCATAATTTCTTTTGCCGAATATACCGGTACCTACCCTGACAAAGGTAGCACCCTCCTCTATGGCTACGGTATAATCCCCCGTCATTCCCATAGACAATTCACACATATTAACATTATCAATGTTTTTATCCCGTATGTCAACACTTAATTTATACATTTTGTTAAAAAATTTACGATTTTTTTCAGGATCGTCCGTAATCGGTGCTACACACATGAGTCCTTTTACTCTTATATTGGGTAAAATCGCGATATTTTTAACAAAATTTGCCAAATCGTCAGACTCCAGACCAAATTTACTGTCTTCATCTCCGATATTCAGTTCAATTAAAATATCTGTCACAACACCCTTCTTAGCTGACTCATCACTTATAACCTTCGCAAGCTTCTCGGTATCGACAGAATGGATCATGGCAACACGACCAGCTATGTACTTAACCTTATTGGTCTGCAGATGACCTATAAGATGCCACTCGATGTCCTTTATGCCCTTCGACTCGAAGTAATCCATCTTCTCTACAAGCTCCTGGACCCTGTTCTCACCAAATACTCTGACACCGCATCTGTATGCCGCTTCAAGAACTTCTACAGGATTTGTCTTCGAAACCGATATCAGTTTCACATCAGACCTATTTCTTCCCGCCTTCTTCACCGCAGCACATATCTTTTCTTCTACTTCTTTAAGATTTTCTCTGATTTCTACTTCCGTTAACATTTTTATCTCTCTCTTAATAAATAATCGCCTGATCCTTCGCCTTAGAAGCATCCAGCGCTATATGGTCATACAGGTTCAACCCGTCACGGTTGCTCTTCTTCACTATCGCATACTCGGCATTCTGCCTGATACGCTCAACCTTCACAAACTGGTAATACCCCTTATTTACGACATAAACGCCCTCTATGGAGTTTTTTACCCCGATTTTGTACCTCTCGCCTGTGCTGGGTATATCTACCCAGTCACCGTCATTAAACAACGAGGTATCCACATAGGCGTTCTCATTATCCGAATAGTACTTAGACGGATATACAGGAATATATATGGGCTGCCCCGTCTCCTCGCTGTATCCTTCCATCTTGAATACCGGACCTGTAAACTGATCATCCTCTATCAGGTACTGCAGAGGAATAACGTAGAATTCGCGTTTTTCAATGGCACTGAGCGGAACCTTGAGTCCTCCCTCAAGTCTCGACTCAAATTCAACGGTCAGAATACGCTCATCGATGTACATCGGCATATATTTATCCAGTGAAAGAAGCGCATAATAACTGCTTCCTCTCTGAACAGTTTCCATCTGACACTCTACAGGGAAATAATAATTGTTGATATATACCGATACCTTGTTCTGCTCCAGAAGACCGATATATACATCTTCAGGGATCTTCACGGCTATCTTCCAGTTCTCGTCCGTAACTATCCTGCAAATGGGCTCACCCGCACTGACAAGTCCTGTAGATCTCAAATTCTGGCGTCCCACATCATATGTATCTTCATACATAGCATCGGTCACATTATCAAAGTCAAGACCGCATAGTTTATCACTCTTATAAGAGATGACCCCTGCGGTATCAGCTCTTTTAATATGGAAGGAAGACGTCGAATTCACGCTGGCTATGGACTTCATATTCTCGATACTGCTGTCATTTACCAGTTCAAAGATAGTGTCACTCACTTCGTGCTTGAATTCTGCCACTTCCTGGAAATTGAAACCGGTATATTCGTCAAGATATCCATAAATAACATTCTTAATCTGCTTGATATCGTTGTCCTGAAGCTGATCGACTCCTGTTTTATCGAGAATCTCACTGTACAGCTTGCTTCCCTCATCTACGCTGAAAATGACACCGCGTTTAGCCGAACGCTTTCCGTTCTGGATGTAATAGTTAATGTTACCGGCACATTCGGAAGTCAGTATGTTCTCCTGCCTCAATGCTATTCCCTTGAAGCGGTTCACTACGCTGATATTGTCGCCCTGAACCTCATAAATAGATACTTTATCCTTCCCGGCATAAAATACAATGTTTACAACCAGATAAATAAAAATGCCCACAAAAATAACAGCCCCAAAAATCTCAGGACGAAAAGTATTCAGAAGCTTTCTCCTAGGGACCTTAGTGATCCTGCCCTCAGGTACCCGGCTTCTGTTCCTGTTATTCTGATTTCTGCCGTTATTCCTGTTAGCCATTGTTACTCCAAAAAATAAGGAACTGTTTAGAATCACTTTTCAGAAATTCTGTAACAGTTCCCAAACTGCCGCAGTTACAAAAAACTTTCTAAAACCAAAACCGATCGCAATATATAACTATCATAATACCACACATTCAAAACTATGCGGTTTTATGACATAATTCTCAAAGATTATAAGGCTACGATAACCTTCTGTGCTACAGATTCCGAAAGCTCACTCTTATCCTTAGACATGCTGATAACGAAATCAACATTAAACTTTGCGGAGATCATGTCAATCTTATCGATGATAGGTGTAACATCGATATCCGAGTCCTCAATGTTAGCGAGGCTTAAGAAGCTGTCAAGATATACAACCTCCAAGTCGTGATCCTGTGATATCATACCGCACAGGAAACCGATAAACTCACTGTAATTTGTAACGCAATATTCGTTCACGTTAATGAGACGAACTTTTCTGTCGAGCTCGTACATATGCTTAGAGTTCTTGTCAAGATAAACCAGAGTTCCCGAACTCTCCTTCACCTTTGTGTTTACCTTGTCTAAAAGAATTTTTGTTTTGCCCTTACCTTTGGTACCGGCTATGATCTGAACCATGTGTATCGCCCCTTTCGAGTAATTTAACTCACCAATTATCACACATCTGTCGTTCTTCTATATAATACTACACCCCAAAACACCCGACAAACATATAATTTATTGGTAGTTTATTATATTATACAACATTTTTCCAAAAAGTACAAGTAAATTCTGATTATTTACACAAGTTTAACAATTGGTTCATATCTCCGTATAGATTATCGTAGGAAGTACTCTTAAATACGCATGTAATATACTTTTTACCATTCTCACTGTTTTCACTAAGGATTATCAGGCAATATCCTGCTGCTACAGTCATACCCGTTTTTCCTGACAGAACAGTGATACCTTCGGGAGCTGTCCTTTTTCCGGAGAAATACTGGTTGGTGGCAGTCATGTCCAAAGTCTTCTCATGTCCGTACATATCCCTGTATACACATGTATACTCTTTTGTGGATATGATATCCGTGAGCTGTTTGTTCTTCAGACATTCGTTGAATATTAGATAAATATCGAAAGGAGTCGTATAATGGTCTGGCGAATGAAGTCCTTTGGTGTTTGACATGTGTGTATCCTTCGCACCTATCCTCTGAGCTTCTTCATTCATCTTCTCAACAAATGATTTTACATCGCCGCTAACACATTCCGCTACTGCCACTGCTGCATCATTGCCGGAATGGATCATCAGGCAGTACAGAAGCTGCTCTAATGTAAAAGTATCGCCTATCTTAAACCCGCATAGCTGAGCACCCGGGGTTGTAACACCACAGTTGTCCTCTCTGACTGTATATACAGAGTTCAGATCACCGTACTTAAATGCCGTAAGGCATGTAAGAAGCTTTGTAGTACTCGCAGGGAACACTTTCGAATAGATATTTTTCGAAAACAGAACAGTTCTGTCCGTAACGCAGAAAGCACCTGCAGCTTCAGCTGCCAGATCAAGTTCTGCAGTAGTCGTTACATCCCCTACCTCAAAGCATATATCTTCGTACAGGAATTCACCCGCAGTGACCTTTTTCAGTGAGTTTAATGCTATGTCCTCTACCTCAGCATTTATCTCTTCGTTGTCAAATTCGGGATAGAACATGGAAGAGGTAACCTTCTGACGGCTTTTTGCAGCTTCGCATCCGCATAAGACGAAGCATGAAATTAATAAAAGCGCTACTATCCTCTTCATTTCTCTACCCTTTCCCGAAAAAATTTTTTTACTCTCTGTACAGTTCTCTCCAGTCGAGATCTCCCCTGTCAAGAGCCTTGATCAATAGTTCTGCCGTAGCCACATTCGTAGCATACGGGATATTATGTGTATCACACAGCTTAGCCAGGTTGAACAGATTCGGTTCATGAGACTTCGGATTTAACGGATCCTGCAAAAAGATCAGCATATCAAGCTCGTTGTGCTCGATAAGCGCACCCATCTGCTGAACACCGCCCAGATGTCCCGCAAGGAACTTGTGTATCTGAAGTCCTGTGGCTTCTTCGATCAAATGCCCGGTAGAAGCCGTGCCGTAAAGCGTATGTTTACTGATTATGCCTTTGTAAGCTATGCAAAAGTTCTGCATAAGAATTTTCTTTGCATCATGTGCAACAAACCCAATATTCATACCTTCCTCCAAACCAATTATTTGTCAATATACCCCAATTCCGATTCTTCCCTGACTTTTGCCTTTTCCTTCGGCTGCAGACTGATGTTCAGCAAAATACCGATCATCAGCAGATTTACCAGCAATGAGCTTAACCCCGAACTCATAAAAGGAAGTGCAATACCCGTATTGGGAAGTATCGATGTTACTACCCCGACATTTATAAAAATCTGTACCAACAACATGGAACCAAAACCGACCGCGATCATTCTCCCCAGATAATCGCAGGCTTTTCTTGCAATCCTGATAATCAAAAGAATGATTATCAGATAAGTGATCAGGATCAGTATCGATCCGATAAATCCAAACTCTTCCGCCACAGAGGTGAATATAAAGTCACTTTCACGTACAGGTACGGTTCTTGAGAGCAGTGAACCCTCTACCCCGTTCATAAACTTACCGGTAAGTCCACCGCTTTTTATGGCTACCGCTGCATTCTGCTGCTGATATGTAAGTTCCGGATAATCCTCCGGATGCAACATCGCAAGCAATCTGTTTTGCTGCCACTCGGTAAGAAGTATCTGGAAGTCCTGCTGACAGTACCAGAACAAAAATACCGCCGTAGGAACAAATATCGCCAGGAACGTTCCAATGTACTTAAACGAGATTCCCGAAATAAGCACCATGGA
>JAEEKN010000224.1 GCA_016282435.1 Lachnospiraceae bacterium
GAAATGATATCTCCCTGCTTCGCATTTGAAAAATCATAAGAAATATCTGAGGTTTTTTCTATATTGGCTTTTTTGATTTTTATTGACTTTGAACTGCTGTATGTTTCCTTCCAATCCTCGTCTTCATAATAGTCGTTTGCACCTATGTTATAAGCAGTTACTTTAAAAGTATATGTTCCCGCTGGGAGAGCATTTAGCGTAAAGACCCTTTCTGTATTTCCGGCTTCGTGAATCATTACATACCACTTTGTTTGCTTGTATTCTTTGAATTCTTTGGAATCACAAGTTATGCTGATCTGATATCTTTTTGCGGCCAATGTTTTTCCTATGATTATTTTTACTCCGGTGCCTTTATTTATCTTTTTTAATTGAAACGTCGGGGTACCTAATTCAGAAGCCAGTGTGTGTAAAACAGGCATGTTGTTTACAAACATGGAGGCTAAGATAAATACCAGTACCAAAAGTCTAAATTTTTTATTAGCAAATTTCATCGTTCTATCCTCTGTTAATCATCATAAACACGATATAGGTTGAATAAATGTTTTAGGAAGATCAATACTGAACCAGAGCGTCATCGTATTTACACGGTTTAAATGTAATGCCGTCAATTATTGGAGCTACATTAGGATCAGGGTTGGCTTTCATTGCTTTGATGATTAGTGGTAAGTATGCAACAGATTCTTTAGGGATAACAGATCCGCTAAGAGTATCTATTGTTTCTCCGGTCTCAAAAACATAACTGTAAGTGGCGTAATTCCAGCGGTCTTCAAGTGAAGTATCCCATTTTCCTATGGTTATGAAACTCGATCCGGGACGTTTCTCGAGTGCTCCTGTCTGAACATACCAGTTTCCAAAAATAAATATAAAATCTCCAGGTACAATCTCTGTATACTCTGATGCTCCCATATACCAGCCAAAATCATTATAATCAAATCGGCCATTTGTCATGTAGTCATCAGGATTATTGCCGCTTATTATCTTATCAAAATCACGCCCTTTTGTGGTAACGGTCTTAGCAGCTTTTACCGTGACTTTGCATGTATAGTTTTTGCCGGCATATGTAGCAGTAATTGTACATTTCCCTACACTTTTGGCAGTGATTTTACCGGATTTTGATACTGTGGCTATTTTTTTATCACTCGATTTCCACGTTATTTCATTTGCGCCGTTTAGCTTGAGCTTCTTGGTTTTGCCAACAGTAAGTGTAACCTTCTTTTTGCTCAAGGAAACTTTGGTAGATGCTTCAGCATAGCTACCGTCACATAATAGGAACATTCCTAAAACAATGATCATAATCGTTACGAATTTCTTTATCATATTATCCTCCATAATTTACCTTAAATGGCATATTTTTTCTATTAGTATAGCACGTTATTGGATTATGTCAACTTTTTGTGGGAAGAATTTAAGGCTTAGTCCTTTTATCTTATACAGCTATTGTTTTTTGAACCGAAATATGGTAAAATGCTATGTAACAATGTTAAAAGGAGGACATCACATGAAGACACTTGTAGCATATTTCTCAGCGGAAACCGGAAGAACCAGAAAAGCAGCTACGGCTATTGCCAAACTGACGGAAGGTGAATTGTTTGAGATAAAACCTGTTGAAGAATACTCTAAGGCAGATTTAAATTGGAAGAATCCCCTCTCAAGATGCAACAGGGAAAAAGCCGGTAAGAAGGATGTGCCGGTTGTCGGTAAGGTAGAAAACTTTGCAGAATATGATACCGTATGCCTCGGATTTCCTATCTGGTACTGGTGTGCTCCCAATGTAATCAACACTTTCTGCAAAGATTATGACTGGACCGGAAAGAATGTGTACGTATTTGCGACATCAGGTGGAAGCAACATAGGAAAGACTGCTGAAAAACTGATGCCCTTCGTAGAAGGCGCAAAGATACAAAACGCCGAAGTACTGAAAAACACAGAGGAACTGAAGAACTGGGTCAGCAAGATAAAAGACTGAGACCCGTTTCAAAAAAGAGAAAATATGGACAAAACAAATATTGTAATGATCGGAATGCCTGCATCGGGCAAAAGCACCATAGGTGTCATTCTGGCAAAACTGCTGGGCAAAGGATTTATAGACACGGATCTCGTGATACAACAGCGTGAGGGCTCACTTTTATGTGACCTTATAGAGAAAAAAGGAACGGAAGGGTTCCTCAAATGCGAAGAAGAAGCCGTACTTTCGGTTCATCCGGAAAATGCGGTGATAGCCACAGGCGGCAGCGTCGTATACAGTGACAGGGCTATGAGATATCTGTCAAGCATAGCTACAGTTATTTACCTCAAAGTTGAAAAAGCAGAGCTGTTCCACAGACTTCATAATATCAGGGAACGCGGGGTAGTATTACGAAACGGTGAGACTCTGGACGGAATGTATGACAGCCGCACCGCACTTTACGAGAAGTATGCTGATATAGTCATAGAGGAAAACGGTGGAAATATAGAAGAAACATTAGGAAAAATCGAAAAAAAATATGCAGAAAGGATGGGATAAGAATGTCGACGCACGAGGATAGAAAACTGGTATTTCAGGATACCATGAACTGGATCAACGAAGATGAGACCCTGGCAAGGTCCATATCAACTGCCAAGAAAAATACTACGGTATATTTTGAAGACGATTATCCGGACTTTGATGTGTCCGATTCACACTATATGA
>JAEEKN010000225.1 GCA_016282435.1 Lachnospiraceae bacterium
CGGTGCAACCGGTGCAACTGGTCTATCTGCTTATGAGATAGCTGTTAAAAATGGATTTATCGGGACTGAGACAGAATGGCTTGCATCACTGAAAGGCGAGAAGGGAGCTGATGGTGCTAACGGTACTAATGGAATAAATGGTACAAACGGTAATGACGGAAAATCAGCTTATGATATAGCAGTGACAAATGGCTATACTGGAACAGAAACACAGTGGTTGACATCGATGAAGGGTATAAGTTCAATTATTCCGGAAATAGTAAATGAAGACCTATATCTGGTTATTGCTCTTACAGATGGGACAAATACAGCAAAGATTTATTTTAGTACTGTAGAGACTGGAATTCAAAAACTTGTTTATAATGATACAGTATATTATGACTATACAGTTGATGAATAATAGTCGGAACAGTAAAGATATTTGAAATTGAAGAAAACAGGGAAAGCAGGGCAATTGTCCTGCCTTTCTTGTTTTAGGGGGCGATTGTAGTTGACTGAAAAGGGATAAATCACCATAATTCGTCATAATTGGGATAATTTGTCATAATTCTTCATAATTATATGCATCTGACGAAATAGTAAAAAGAATAAAGCTATCAAAATGATGGTAAAATATAGATAAAAAACCATCAATATGATTATTTTTGCTGACTCGTATTAGAATTTGTGTTATATTCACGTTACGCTGGTTGAGACGGAAATACAGTTATCTGTTTAAATAGATTTTCCGAAAACGTGTGTATTTATAAAAGTTTAATTGCATTTTTCTGAACTGAGGATATAATAAAGCTTGATAAGGAACACTTATTCAGCCTTTTTATTTTGGAACAAAGAAAAGTGAGGTATTTCTATGGACAAGCAAAGCAAACTTAATATCATAAACCTTTTACTAAAGTGTATAAAGCAGGATAGTCCTGATGCGAATCTTTCTATACATAACTTTAACATAAAGACCGAAGAGGGAAAAGTGAAGTTCAAGCTCGATGTTGAAGGGTGTATGGATGCGGATAATATAGAAGAAGTTCTGAAGCTTTTTCTGTAAATACATGAGGGAGGAAAGTTACTTGCCTGAGAACGAAAAACTTTCCGCATTGCTTACAAGGATAGTAAAAAGGGCTCTGAAGAAGAAACTTAAAAAGGATGTTCGCATGAAGTGCATCCTTCATACCCTTGATCTGTCTGTAAAAGAAAAAGCAGATCTGAATCTTTCTATAGATATAGTGATAGAAGATGATGCACTGAAGGAGCTTACCAAAGACTCAAATGTGCCCGGGATCCTGCTTGATTTTTCGGGACTTGTCAGCAATCTGGGAATAGTAAAAAGAAAAGCCGGCAGTAAAATCTGCGATATTATAAAGAACAAAACCGGGGCATCGGTGGATGTGGAAGTCGTGGAACTGAAGAAATCAAAGAAGAACGAACTCGACCGGATAGCCATGTCTGTGAAGCTGTCTGCTTCAAAGGAAGAATTTGAGAGAATAATAAATACCCTTATAAAGAAATACGGAACATATGAGGGGACGGAACCATATGATATAGTTCTCGTGATAAAAGATGATAAAGTAAGCTTCCGGTGCAAGACCGGTTTTGAAGTGATGCCGGTAACGAATACTTAACCGAATGATTTACACCTCATCCGGCTGCTACGCAGCCACCTTCCCCTCGAGGGGAAGGCTTACAAAATAGAAACATATTGATGGAAATTCCGGTTGATTCCGTCAATATGTTTTTTATTTTTAAAAATTCGTTGAATTTAAATTCAAAAAGTGCTTGACAAACTAAAATTCATGTGTTATATTGAATACACATTCAATGAAAAACAAATCAACAAAAGGAGAATAAATCATGAGAACATCAAACGAGAGAACAGAGAAGGTAGTAGTTATAGGCGGAGGAATAGCAGGACTTAGCGCAGGAATCTATGCACTTGATGCAGGATTTGAGGTTGAGATATATGAGAAGAACAGAGTACCCGGCGGAGAATGCATCGGCTGGAACAGGAAGGGATACCACATTGACAACTGTATCCACTGGCTCACAGGAACCAAAAAAGGTACCGAACTCTACGATGTATGGAAAAGAGTCGGAGCATTATCGGATGATACAGAGTATGCAGCACTTGACTCATTCTACACTTCGACTTATAATGGAGTTAGTGTAACACTTTGGAACGACCTCAAAAAAACAGAAGAAGAACTGATAAAGGTTTCACCCGAAGATGAGGAAGAGATAAAGAAGTTCATTCAGCATGTAGAGTATTCAAAGCAGTGCAGGATCCCCGCAAAGAAGCCCATGGATATGTGGGGCATCAGGGATTACATCAAGACAGGTATGACCATGAAGGATTTCCCGAAGGTCATGAAGGAATTCGGGAAGATCTCACTGGAGGATTATGCGAAGAGATTCAAGTCCCCGCTCCTTCAGAAGATGGTCACCGACTACCTTCCGAAGAGCTACAGTGCATATGCATTCCTGGTATCCTATGCGACCATGGCTGACGGGAACGGTAACATACCCATGGGAGCATCACTGCAGATGTCTCTCAGGATGGAGAAAAAGTTTAAGGACAAGGGCGGCGTCATCCGTTACGGCTGCGGAGTAGATAAAATAAATGTTGAAAATAAAATAGCTACAGGTGTTACTCTCGAGGACGGAAGCTTTGTAGCAGCAGACTACGTCATCCCTACAGTCGATACTGCGCTTCTCTTTGGAAGGATGCTTTCAAAGGATTATCTTCCGAAGGAACTTAAGGTTGCATACGAGGATGAAAAGGCATATCCTGCGACCAGCGGATTCCAGGTAGCTTTTGCGGTAGATGAGAACTTTAACCGTAACAAAGGTGTCAGCGAGACTGTTTTCATCGACATCGATCCCATAAAGATAGGGGACCGTCTCTTTGACAGAATGTATGTAAAAGCCTATGGATATGATCCTGTATGCGTGAAGGATGGCAGACAGGTGATCCAGACCTGCATCACTCAGACCGATGAGGATTATTACTACTGGAAATCACTGAGCCGTGAAGAATATGACGTATTAAAGGACAGACTTTCAAAAGAAGTGGAAGATCGCATCAAAAAAGCATTCCCTGAAGTAGAGAGCACCATCGAATTCCTCGATGCATGGACACCTCTTACATATGAGAGATACTGCAATGCATATCATGGAAGCTACATGAGCTTTATCACCACTCCTCAGGGCAAACAGGTGAAGATGAAGGGTCAGGTAAAGGGAATAAAGAACCTATACGTAGCAGGCCAGTGGACCAGCGCACCCGGAGGACTTCCCGTAGCAGTTACAAGCGGAAAGTTTGCAGTTCAGAGAATATTAAAAAGCCAGCACAGAGATATAGATATCTAATGAGAAAGGAAACCCGGAATGACCAGAAAAGAACAGAAAGAAGAACGTAAAAAGGCGATACTCATGACAGCACTGAATCTTTTTGTGGAACGCGGATACTATGATACGAAGATCACGGACATAGCTGAAGCGGTGCCGATGAGCACGGGACTCATGTTCCACTATTTTGAATCGAAGGAAGTGCTGTATACGGAACTTGTGAGGATGGGAGCACAGGCTACCACATCCTTTGGAAGGACCGGAGGCGCCGGTGAGGGTGGACAGGAAGCTGCTGCAGGTGATATGAACAGTATCAGGCCTGACATATATTTCACGAAGTTCCTCGAAGGCCTGTTTGCATATTCAAAAGTACAGCCATGGGTATTCAATATGTTTGTTCTGATGGGACAGGCGAGACGCGCAGGCATGCCGGAAGAAGCGAGACAGCTGGCTCTGTCCGTCAGCGCCATAGACTCATCTTCGAAGCTCATAGAACTTGGTCAGAAAACAGGAGTTTTCCGTGAGGGTGACCCTAAGCTGCTCGCCACCTGTTTCTGGGCGACGGTACAGGGTATCATGGAGGAGATGGCGGTGGATAAAACCCTCGACTCTCCCGATCCCGAATGGATAGTGGCCATTTTGAAAAAGTGATCTGGCATAATGTTATATAACGTATTATTCAAAAGTTGACATATATAAAAAAGAATAGTATGATTCATTTCAGTACGAAGCAAAGGTGTTTCTGCATTTACAGGGACATTTTTGCTTCTTTTAAAGAAAAGAGGAAAAAAACATGTGCGGAATTACAGGATATACCGGTGTAAACCAGGCCGGACCGATACTGCTCGAAGGACTCAGACGTCTTGAATACAGAGGCTATGATTCAGCAGGTATAGCCATACAGGGCGAGGACTGTACTTTGAAAATGTTAAAAGCCACAGGTAAAGTGAGCCACCTCGTAGATAAGTTTGAAGCGGAGCCCGACTTTAGGGGTGTATGCGGTATAGGACATACCAGATGGGCAACACACGGAATCCCCAGCGATACCAATGCACATCCCCATCTCTCGGCTGACGGAAAATTTGCGGTAGTCCATAACGGCATCATAGAAAACTTTGCCGAGATCAGAGCAGAGCTTCAGAAGTACGGTATAGAATTTAAGAGCGAGACCGACACAGAGGTCATAGTACAACTCTTAGCCTATAACTACAAAGGGAATTTCAAAAAAGCCCTGATGAAGACCATAGCGAGACTGACCGGTTCCTATGCCATAGGTGTTATATCGGACGAATATCCGGGAACCATATTTGCGGCAAAACAGGCGAGTCCCCTGATAATAGGTGTCGGTATCGGCGAAAATTATTTTGCATCGGATATCACGGCACTTGTCAGCAACACCAAAAACGTGATCGACCTCGATGACGGTGAGGTAGCGGAGATAACTCCCGATGATGTAAAAGTATTTGATCATGCCGGAAAAGAGATAGATAAAGAGATCAGGCACATCAACTGGGATATAGCATCTGCTGAGAAGAGCGGATATGAACACTTCATGATGAAGGAGATCATGGAACAGCCCCAGGCGCTGAAAGCCACGATAGAGCCCAGGATAAAATACGAGACCGAATCTGCAGGTGAACCTGATGTCAGTGATGCTACCATAGTATTCGATGAACTGAAAAATCTTGACATGAAGAAATTCAACCGTGTTCATATCACAGCGTGCGGATCGGCTTACCATGCAGGATGTGTGGGACGTGGCATTATTGAATCC
>JAEEKN010000226.1 GCA_016282435.1 Lachnospiraceae bacterium
ATATGCATTTTTGAAGTTCATATTGCCTATAAACACAGGCTTTTCCCCTTTGATATAGGAAAAATCAACCCCCAGATGCGTCCCTTTGGGCATATCCCAGAATGCCTGCGAGCCGTAAGCCCTGAACTTATACTTTTCTACTACCTTTTTAGGTCTTTTACTGAGGTCGTTAAGATATTCTCCTGCCATGAATTCTTTCGTCTCTGTCCATGACTGATATCCATTTGCCATTATGAGATCCTCGGGATCAAAATACTTTTTTAATGACATGTCAGCATCTATCAGCTCTATATCACGAAAAGCCGTAACTGTAACGGTTCTTCTGTTCTTTGATCTTTTTTCTTCTATCACCACACTGGCATCAGAAGTTCGGGTAACTACCTGTGTTCCAAAAACGGAATATATAAGATTGATCATTAATGTTTACCTCCGTCATTCTCCTTATGTGCCTTCTCTATAGTTCCCATAACATTCTTCTCATCGTAGAAAAGGATGATAGCCATAGCTATGATGCAGAGAACCAGCGCTATCACGAGGCTTATACGGTATCCGGTTCCGTTGTTTTTCAGAATCTCAACACCTGCATCATCTGTCTCTGTATACTGTCCTACTACAGCCAGAGAAGTAAATATTATCATAGCAATGGACTGTCCGAGTTTGAATGCAAAGGTTCTGGCCGCATAGAACATCGCATCCCTGTTCTCGCCTGTATTTATGCAGTCGCTTTCAGCTATGTCAGCTACTATAGCCTGTGGTATAACACCAAGGATTGAAAGCGGAACTCCTACGAGTACACAGATGATAAATCCATATGCCTGATTCGGAATAAACGAAACTTTTCCGGCGAATGCAGAAACAAAAAATGCAAATCCAAACAGGGCAAATCCCCATACCAGAAGCTTTTTCTTACCAAATTTTCTTGACAGGATATTTACTATAGGGTAGCAGACAAAGGTAACAAAAGTCATGAAGATGAAAAGTACCATATAGTTGTCAAGCGCCAACAGGTTTTCAACATAATAGATAAAACCGGTATTGAAAATCGTAATTCCTATCCAATATATAATATCCGATAGAACAAAGACCCTGAAATGCTTATTCTTAAAGGTCTTCGCCAAAGACTTAAATGCATTTTCTTTTACAGGAGGGGTAGTGTCATAATCCGTTTCCTTTATGATAAATGCAGGGAGCAGCATACAGATAAGAGCTATAACGGCGAGTATTGCCAGAACCAGACGGGCACAGAAATAATAGTCCCATCCCGTAGCATTTGCTACAGCTTCCCATATCATCTTGCCTGAGAAAGCTATACCGGTACCCACTATATATGTCAGGGAAATATAGGTAGATATATCCATCCTGTCCTTCTGATTCCTGCCAAGCACAGGGATCAACGCATTATAAGGCGTACAGTATGCAGTCATAAAGATATAGAACAATATCATGGTCACAGCCAGCCATATGATATTCGCTACCGATTCTCCACGCACGGGGCAGCAGAAAATGAGAACTGTGAGAAGTGCAAAAGGAAACGCGGAATACCTCATGAAAGGTATACGTTTTCCCAGTTTGCTCCTGCAGTTATCCGACATACTGGCTATCCACGGGTCTGTCACGGCATCCACCACTCTTCCGCAGGCGGTGATAAGTCCTATGACTGTGAGCCCGATAAACGTCGCACTTGTCACAAATGTGACAATACCGTTTTCCGTAGAATCCGGCAGATAGAAATTGACCAACAGATTTGCTATGATTCCCGCCAGTATCGACCACCCCATCTGTCCCACTGCGAAAATCCACTTGATTTTACCCGATACATGCTTCATAGACACCTTCTTTCCAAAGAATGCGTTTACCCCGAAGTAAATTTCTACATATAAAAGCGCATTCTTTCAACTTCCAACAAAAGAAACAAAGGATTACCCTATTATAACTTATATCGGCATTTCTCATCAAAACCTTAACCCTCCGGCATAAAAAAATCTCTTCAAGGACTATCTAAAGGCACGCCGGAAAACGTCATTCCCTTAGAGAGTCCCTGAAGAGGGTATTGTTACTATCACACTATTTTAGGTTACTATATTTTTTACTCCACTACCGTTACTTCACAGCAGGTATAGAGTCCGTTCTGGGCATAAACCCATATCTTACAGGTTCCGGCCTTCACCGCGGTAACGGTTCCTTTCCTGGCCTTTACTTTTGCAACCTTCTCATTAGATGACTCGAAGCAGATAGGTCTGTGCTGTCTGATAGTCTTCTTCTCATTGTATTCGGTGCCCGTAAGCTTTACAGTCTCTCCGACCTTCAGGGTCACCTTTGTCTTGTCCACTGTGATTTTCTCTGCTACACCGTATTTCTTGCTGAGCGTGGTTCCATGGATAAGCGCAGATCTGGTGATAATTTTCTTCTTTCCGTTCACCATCTTGTATGCTTCGACATAGTACTTATAATAAGTACTTTCTCTTAAGTTCTTAGCCACATAAGATGTCTTTCCTGCTCCGATACTGGTCACATACTGATAATCACGCTTTACGGTATGTGAATTACACATAGAACCGTATATATCATAACCGTCAGCACCCTTTACCTTCTTCCACTTGATGGTGATCGAGTTCTTGGTGTACTTCGTCATCTTCGCAAAAAGCTTTCCGAAGTCCGAATCCATCCCTTTGGGAAGATCGTCATCTTGAGGAACCTCTTCCTCTTTTTCTGCTTCCTTATCGGGTATTTTTTCAAATCTGGCGTAAAGGATGAGGTCACCGGTGGTATCCTCTGTAATGGACTGGATCTCATTACCGCCTTCTTCACTGTCAAACCAGCCTACAAAATCATAACCATCTTTGTTGATCACTTTCAGGAGATTTTCTTCCACACCCTCTGTATACTCCGAAGGATTTCCTGTCTTTTTGTTCTCTTTATCATCCACGATGTATGTGATCTTGTGGCTCTCACGTTCCTTCTCCGAATATACGGGCTTGTATGTCTGATCCTTTGTCGCCTTTGTTACTGCAGGCTCCCAACCGGTAAATGTATATACAGCCTTCTTCGTAGCCTCTTTTTCGGGACCTTCCGGAACATCTCCCTCGGCTCCCTCGTAATAGGTCTTCTCAGATAATTTTTTACCTTTTGCGTCCAGGAAGGTAATGGTATACTGTTCCATCTCACGTAAATAGATGCTGAAACCCTCCACGGGATCATCAGTAATCTCCGTAACTATCCACTTTCCTTCAGGAACCACATCATATTCGCTCTCATATATGAAAGTATAATGATCATCCTCAAAGTATACGACTGTCGGATCCTTTACATATTCGATCTGCTCCCCGCCTTCTAAGACTTGTCCTACCTTGTAGGTATTCGCAGGCGCTGCATAGGTGTTTACCGACCCTGCTGCCAGCACCAGCACAAGAGCTACGGCAAACACAGGCACTATGAATTTTAGATACGAAATAATTTTCTTCATTTTTTCTTTCTCCCCCTTACCTCTTTACCTATTAGTAACAACTTTTTTACGTTTTACTCACCTCACAAGAAAAAATCTTTAAAATTTTTTTTTACTCTCTTTTAAGCCTTCCCCTTGAGGGGAAGGTGGCTGCGAAGCAGCCGGATGAGGTATAACCAAACACGTAAAAAACCGGCATCAAGCCCTTCTCAGACTCTCTGCCGGTTCTGTTCAAAATACCATTTTCTTTCGGAGCTTCATCCGAAACTTATTTCTTATAAGTGACACATCACTTCTTTGCAGTTTCCTTAGCCTTTGCATTCTTGGTTGTTGTGACTTTAACCTTCTTGCTCCAGTCTGAGCAGTATAGCTTGTTGCCATCCTCTACATATGCCCTGATCTGTACATAATAGTTAGTCTTCTTTGAAAGACCACTGATCTTCAGGCTCTTGGTAGATGCTGAACTAACTATCACGATCTTGCTGTCGGACATATCCTTGTTCTCGCTGTAACGAACCTGATATCCTGCTACATCCTTTACAGCCTTCCATGTAGCCTTCATGGTAGTTGTATCAGTCTTTACAGACTTAAGCTTTGCAGTAGGAACTGCTCTGTTCTCTTCTACCTGAACAGTAACTGTAGGAAGAGGACCCGCATTGATCTTGGTTCCGTCTGACATGGTAATGATGAGATTACCCTTCTTGCTAACCTTCATAGATTTGATGGTTGCAGGAGTAGTACCGTTCTTTCCATCCTTACCGTCAACACCGTTC
>JAEEKN010000227.1 GCA_016282435.1 Lachnospiraceae bacterium
ATGAAGTTTAAAATCCAAGTCAGACAGCGTAAGACCACAAAATTCCGATACTCTCATCCCGGTCTTAAACAGGATATAGATTCCATCGTAGTACCTTGAATAATGAGGATCATCCTTTACGAATTTTAGAAATCTTCTCTCCTGATCATTAGTAAGGGCTTCCCTTGTAACACTGTCATTTACGACAACCTCTACAAGCTGAAATCCGAATGGATTCTTGCGTATAAGATCATCATCAACCGCAAGCTGAAATGCTGGTCTTAAGACTCCCCTTATGGAATGGATAGAGCTGTAGCCCCTGCCGTCCACTTTCTGAAGCTTAATAAGCCAGCACTTGGCATCCGAAATCCTTACTGTGTCTATCCTTCTTTTGCCAAAAGGATCTTCCTTCAGAATGTTCATCACAGTACCATATCCTGTCTTAGTAGTCCTTCTTACTCCTGTCTTTGTAGCCACATACTTCTCAACCAGTTCAAGAACAGTATAATCCCCTCCGTTCGGAACTATATGGTCAAACAGATCTACCTGGACTTTCTTCTCCATCTCCCTTAAGGAAAGGCATCTGCGGCCCCTGTAAGCCTCATCCGTCATCGTCAGTCTCCAGCTATACAGATACTTTTCTTCCCCGGCACTATTTACATACTTAAAACGGTATCTTCCGTCCGCAAGCTGAACTTCGCCATTGTGTAATATTCTTCCTTTATTGTCCTTTCTTTTATCGCTCATTTACAGTCTCCTTTATCATAGAAAAATTGAAAAGGAAAACCGTCCCGATAGGTGTTCATTATAGCATAACCAGGACGGTTTTTCCACTAGAAATTAATAAAACTAAAACTATAAGTATACTGACAAACAAACGTTTTTATCATACCATTGCTGCCACATCCAGATAATCCTCAAAAAGCTTCCGCTTAAAGCGTATCCGGTTTCCTACTTCAAGCAGGAAATTATCTCCCTCATGCTCATAAGCCAGCCTCCTGAGTCTTTTCTCGCCGATACCATAATACTCGGCAGCTTCTTCTATGCTCAAGGAATACTTGTGCCATAAGGGAACCATATTCAAATGTTTCTCTTCCATACATATAACATCTCCCTTCTGCACTACCGCTGTAAATTGAGCTCTTACTTCAGCCCTGCAAATCTGACAAACACAAACCTCTGTAAAGGCTCTTTTACCTATACAGAAAAATCATAAGCATAGCCTGTTCTCTTATCCCCTCCAATCTTCTGATCTGCCCATATCATAACACAGATTTTTACAAAACCCTCAAAACAGACAAAACGCGGAATTTTGTGACAAAATTGTAAAATCCTATTCCTTAAATGATTGAAATCTTTCTCCTGAAATGCTAAAATATTCTTATATATATTAGAGCATTTTCAAAGAAAATCCGGCCGTTTTCTAAGCACACGGCATTCCATCAATCCATCCATCAAATCAATACCATCAAAACACAGAAAGGCGTTAAGATGAAATTCATAACCAGCATAAATGACAGGATCAAGGATCTGCGGCTGGAAAGAAATCTTCTCCAGAGCGATTTTGAACAAATCGGCATAAGCGCATCTACATTATCCGATTATGAGAAAGACGGCAGCACCATCCCATCATATGTGATACCGAAGCTTGCGGAATTCTTCGGAGTAACCACGGATTACCTCTTTGGGCTCACTAATATCCGACAACCGGAGAATAACTCACTAAACGGTATTTACTTTTCCGATAATGCCATTGAATTCTTAAAACGTAAGGATATCAACACAAAGCTCTTATCAGAAATGATAGAGCACCCCGCCTTCAAACAGTTTCTTCTTGATGCAGAGTGCTATGTTGATGGTCATGTAGATGCCGGAATCGATCAGTTTTCCACTCTTTTTAAGTTCGCCGAGCTAAAAATAGAAAAGCAGGCTCCTAGCTTAGAAAAGGACAGTATCATAAATGGCATAAAACGCACAGATGAACTTGCAAGGACATTCCATGCAAACCTTCTTGCAAATGACCTTCTTCCTATATTAAATGATCTAAAGTCAGACCACAAAAAAGATAATGACACAGCCGGTTTCAGTTCTGTCCCCGGAACACTAAAGGAACTTTATAAAGGAGCCGGAAATACATATACAACTACAGCCCATTCTATCTCTCAGGAGAATTCTCCCGAAACGGTCATGAATGAATTAATAGCCCTCTTTGCCAGAGGAGCGTCAGCATCTATGGGACTAAATGATTCCACGGATATGGAAACCATGATACATCGCATGATGGAATCACAGGAAACAAAGAATATCCAAAACAAATCCGAACTGTTTGAGCCGAACCCCAGAAAAAGACGTTCAAAAACCAAAACCGATGAAAACAAGGATAACAAATTATAATCCTGTACCAGTATCTGAAAAAATTCTGAAACAGCTCTGAAACAGCAAAATTTTCTTCTTGCTTATTCCTGTATCTTCTGCTATAATCCTTTTCAGACAGACACATCAAAAAACCAAATAAACGATCATAAGCATAGACTGTTATGGCTCTCCTCGAGAGCCTTACAGTCTTTTCTTTTTGGGAATAGCAAGCATGACACGGGTGTACACACCCATGTCAAAACTGCGATTTTCCCTCCGGCAAAATATCCGCAGTTTTCGCTTGCAGGGGAGTCCCCCTATCCCCCATTTTCTGATTTAAAAAATCCCACAGAATTATCAATATACATAACACAGTGACAGCACAACTATCGCTGTCCGGAAAAGGAGACGTTAATGAAAAATAGGACAAGAAATATAAACTTACATATCTTCCTCAGCGAAGAAGAGGCGGCATTCCTAGAAGAAAAATTTAAAGGCTCAGGATTAAATTCAAAATCCGATTTTATAAGGCATCTGATACTGGACGGTTTCGTGGTTCAGATAGAGCTCTCTGATATCCAGAG
>JAEEKN010000228.1 GCA_016282435.1 Lachnospiraceae bacterium
AAAACGCCTTCAGCGTTTCCTCGGTAACAAAACGATGCTTCGCATCTCATTTCAGTCGGGGCTTGAACCCCGCCTGAAACGAAGATCTCCCCCCACCTTCGCTACGCTAAGAGGTGGGGGATATCTTCTGTTTTGTTATATCAGAAAATGATTTTTGCAAGTTTAACCACGCTTATTTTGCAGAAAATTGTGAAATTTTAATTTATCTGCAAAATACAGCCGCTCTATCGTGCAGAAAAATTAATGATTTCGATTTTTCTGCACGATAAACAGTGGTTTATTTACAAAAATTCTATGACATTTTGACTTTGAGGTTCATAAAAAATTTACAAATTTGGAACGCTTCGGGAACACCGGGGTTCCTTTTTGGGAACGGTACACCTGTATAATAGCACAAGCAAGCCGTATGAACCGGCTAAATAATAAATCTATTTTGGAGGCATTTTATTATGTATTTTGACGCTATTGCAAAAATCGTTTCTGAACGTACAGGTTGTAACATTTCCATTATCAAGCCTGAAAGCAAATTCACCGAACTTGGCATCGACTCTCTCGACACAGTAGAGATGCTTATGGACCTGGAGGATGTTACCGGTGTTGAGATCGAACTGGATCAGAAGGTAGAAACTGTTGATGATCTGGACAAATTCATTCAGAGTAAAAAGGGTTGAAGCTTATGATCAAATCTGTAATCTGTGAAATGCTTGGGATAAAATATCCCGTATTTCAGGGTGGTATGGCATGGATAGCCGACGGAAAACTCGCAGCAGCCGTCTCGGAAGGCGGTGGGCTCGGTATAATCGCGGCGGGAAATGCTCCCGGTGATTATGTGAGGCGTGAGATAAGGGTTGCCAGAAGTATCAACGACAAGCCCATCGGCGTAAATATAATGCTGCTGAGTCCTTTTGCGGATGAAGTGGCAAAGGTTGTTATCGAAGAGAAAGTAGACGTAGTGACTACAGGTGCGGGCAATCCCTCCAAATACATCAAGGATTGGCTGGCTACGGGTATAAAGGTTATCCCCGTAGTGGCTTCTGTCGCTCTGGCAAAACTTATGACTCGTCTCGGAGCTTCGGCACTGATAGCCGAGGGGGGAGAGAGCGGAGGCCATGTCGGAGAACTGACCACTATGGTACTCGTTCCCCAGATATGCGATGCCACGGATCTTCCCGTTATAGCTGCCGGAGGTATAGCCGACGGCAGAGGAGTAGCTGCGGCTTTTGCACTGGGTGCCTGCGGAGTCCAGATGGGAACCCGCTTCTTAAGTGCTGAAGAATGTACGATCCATCCCGTATATAAAGAAAAAATCTTAAAAGCTACAGATCTCTGTACCATGGTAACGGGCAAGAGACTGGGACATCCGGTCAGAAGCCTTCGGACTCCCTTTTCCAGGGAATATCTAAAAGCCGAATACAGCAGTATGCCTGATGAAGAACTTGAAGCACTTGCTACCGGAGCTCTCCGGCTGGCTGTTCAGGAAGGTGACAACGATAAAGGATGTTTTTTGGCAGGCCAGATCGCAGCAATGGTAAAAAAGGAACAGCCTGCCGCAGAAATAATCAGGGAAGTTATGGAGGAGGCCGAGCCCATCCTTCTGAGGGCATCACAATGGGTAAAATAGCATTTGTTTTCTCAGGACAGGGAGACCAGTTTCCCGGTATGGGAAAAGAATTATATGAAAAATATGATGTAGCAAAAAGAATCTTTAATACATGTGATACGATCCGTCCGGGAACCGGAACCCAGTGTTTTTACGGTTCAGAAGAAGAATTAAAGGAAACAAAGAATACTCAGCCCTGTCTTTTTGCTATGGAACTGGCAGCTGCGAATGTACTTAATGAAAAAGGTGTACGACCCGATGCTGTCGCAGGTTTTTCCTTAGGAGAAGTGACAGCGGCCACATACTGTAAGATATTTGATATGGAAACGGGCTTCAGGCTCGTATGCAGACGGGGTGAACTCATGCAGCATGAAGCTGAAAAGTTTGATACTTCCATGGTTGCTGTATTAAAGCTTTCGCCTGAAAAGGTGAAAGAACTCTGTGAGAATTATTCCGAAGTATATCCCGTAAACTTTAACTGTCCGGGGCAGATCACGGTATCCGGTCTTTCCTCTCAGATGACAGAATTCCTGGGTGATGTAAAAGCAGCGGGAGGAAGAGCTGTTCCGCTTAAAGTAAAGGGAGCTTTTCATTCTCCGTTCATGAAGGACGCTGCGGATCTGTTTTTGGAGGAACTTAAAAAAGCAAAAGTAAATAAAGGAACCGTGACGCTTTATTCAGATATGACATCGGAACAGTACGGAGACGATGTGGTGGGATTGTTATCATCACAGATTGTCAGTCCCGTGTTATGGGAAAAACTGATAGAAAATATGATCCGGGACGGCGTTGACCGGTTTTACGAAATAGGACCCGGAAAAACGCTGACCAATATGATAAGAAAAATCAATCCGGATGTAACAGCAGTAAGCGTATCCGAATTTATGGAGGTAGAAGCATGCTGAACAAAAAAACGGCAATTGTAACCGGGGGGTCCCGTGGGATAGGTAAAGCAATAGTATATAAGCTGGCGTCCCTCGGTGCCGATATAGCTCTCATCTATGCTCAAAACGGAGAAGCAGCAGAAGAGGTCTGTGATATATGCCGGACACAGATGGGCGTTTCCGCTAAAGCTTATAAGTGTGATGTCTCGGATTTTAACGCGGTAAAGGAAACGGTTGCATCTATAAAAGCAGATTTCGGTACAGTCCACATTCTGGTAAACAATGCGGGAATAACCCGCGACGGTCTGGTGGTTATGATGAAGGAAGAGGATTTTGATGCCGTAACCGACATCAATTTGAAAGGTTCATTTAATATGATACGTCATTGCAGCCCGCTTTTCCTTCGTAACCGTGAAGGTGTTATCATCAATATTACTTCCGTATCCGGTATGATGGGTAATGCGGGTCAGGCCAACTATTCGGCTTCGAAAGCAGGACTCATAGGACTTACCAAGTCGGTTGCAAAGGAACTGGCGTCCAAAGGTATTCGCTGTAATGCGGTCGCTCCCGGATTTATTTCGACCGATATGACAGGCGATCAGACCGAAAATCCGCTGGTCCGCATGATACCGCTGGGCTCTATGGGAAAACCGGAGGATGTGGCTGATGCGGTCGCATTCCTGGCAACAGCAGGATATATCACCGGCGAAGTCCTTCGTGTAGACGGCGGCATAGCTATATAACAAAACAGAAGATATCCCCCACCTCTTAGCGTAGCGAAGGTGGGGGGGAGATCTTCGTTTCAGGCGGGGTTCAAGCCCCGACTGAAATGAGATGCGAAGCATCGTTTTGTTACCGAGGAAACGCTGAAGGCGTTTT
>JAEEKN010000229.1 GCA_016282435.1 Lachnospiraceae bacterium
AAAACGCCTTCAGCGTTTCCTCGGTAACAAAACGATGCTTCGCATCTCATTTCAGTCGGGGCTTGAACCCCGCCTGAAACGAAGATCTCCCCCCACCTTCGCTACGCTAAGAGGTGGGGGATATCTTCTGTTTTGTTATATTTTGTTATTTAATTAAGGAAAAACTTTGTTACCGTTCCTGTCATAAATACTAAACATCTTGCCATAATTAGAGAATGTATGCTCCTTGCTTTCATATATGAACTGGTCGAGAGTGTATCCTTCTTCTGTAACTACTTTGAATCTTACTATCACGACGTCGTTTGCCGAAATCTCATATTTTTTATTTACTTCGAACACTATATCGCCAAATGTCTCTTTTAACGATTCCATAGCATCTATTGAATCGATCTCGGTACCGTTCTTTTCTATCAGGAGTTTAGCAGAAGCTATATTGTAATTATTCTTTTTGTCCGAGAATAATGAAAGTCTGTTGATTTCCAATTCGTTGTCGTTTCGATGTATATCATAGGAGCCTCCTCCATAGAACGAAGGTATATACCTCTCCCAGTATTCACTGCCCATATAAGCGTTTTCGTCTATGAGAGTTTCATATGTACTTATTCCGTTTTCTTTGATCGTTACTCCGTTTTCTCTGCTGTTTTCTTTGAAAAGACTGGTTTTTAGTTCAATTTCATATTTTCCCTCTCCGGTTTTTACCATCTTTTCCTCTTTTCCATCACCGGCAGTAAATATGACTTCGGTATCGTCAGAAAAGCTTTTTAATACTATACTGTGCTTAACCATGCATGTATTATCTGAAGGATCAATGCTGCTGCATGTGCTCGTATAACTATATACTTTGCTGTTCATCTTAAGCATTTCTTCTTTTAACTGCTCTATTCCAGCATTAACAGAATTGGTTGCGTTAAATATATCGTTCTTAACATTCTCAATCTCCTGTTGTAATGAATTGAGTCTGCCCATGCTTATACATATGTATACAAGCAATATCAAAACCACTCCCTTAAAGAGACCGTTTACGGTATCTGCGGGCGCGGGGATCCGGATATGGGCTCCGCTTTGTTCTTCCCTTAATGCTCTGTTTACCTTGTTCCTATACAGTACTACAACAAATACTCCGATGCCGATCACGACTATCAACAGTATTCCTAAAGCTATGCTCAATTTTGCTGTTCCCATTTTTCTACCTTTTTACCTTTCTTGATCTTTTGTATTTTCAATGTAACCCCGGAAATCCTTTCGTCATTTCCTTAGGTTAAAAATGATGCTTCTTTAAGCTTAGTTGTGGGATGCCATAAAATTCCTATATCCCTAGTTTTTCTTTAAATGCATGATAGTATCCTCTTGTTACATCCACCAAGGATTTCTCCGACATCTCCAGAACAAATTTCATGGTGATCGAAGGCCTGATCTTTTTTATCTTTTTTAGTGCTACTATACATGAGTTGCTGACTCTTATGAAACCTCTTCCGGCAAGTTCATTCTCCAGTACATACATGCGCTCGGTTGCCTTAAATGTTTCCTTTTCCGTATGTACGTCCATGTTCCTGCCGAAACTTTCTATAAATACTATATCCTGCACCCTGACTTTTAATCGGTCACCGACTTCATTTTTTACACTCAGGTACTCGGTTTGGCCTATCCGTTCTATAAGCTCGAGTTCAGAATCTTCATCTATTTCTATCCCGTGACTTAAAAGTTCCGTTTTTGTTTTATCGTATATTTCTTTACTTACTGAAAGCCTGACTCTCAATTTTCCACTTCCTTTCGCTGTTCTTCAACGTTGATAATTTGATTATATTTATAAACAAAAAAAAAGCAACCTTTTGGTTATAGATTGCATTTTTTCTGTTATGTTTTTCATTTTGGGTACTTGTTTACATTAAAAACACAGGCATTCTCCGTCTATCTCCGATACTTTAGCATATCCGGTACAGCTCATGATGAATCTCAGTTCATCTGCTGTGCTCTGCAGGAATTTTTCTACTCCTTCCACACCTTCTTTTTCAAGTGCAGGCAGCATGGATCTGCCGACTGCTGCCGCATCGGCACCTAAAGCGATGGCTTTATAGACGTCGGCTCCCGATGCTATACGATATCTGCATCTGCCCGTCAGTCCACTTACTCTGGTCTTTTCCTATCAGATTCTCAAGATACCGTTCTTCGTTCCCACGGATTATTTTTTTGTTCTCAATTTCCCGAAGGGTGCTGATACATTCATCCGGAAACGGTCCGCTCAGACAATAGTCCCCTGCAAATATAAAGTCTGTAATTCCTTTCTTTTTTGCATCTTCCAGCACCGCATCCAGGGCAGGTTTATTTCCATGTATGTCTGATATAACTGCGTACCTCATATTTTCTCCATTTTTCCAAATACCATTTCCTGCAGTTTTCGTCCTGTAGGTGTAGCTGCCAGGCCTCCACCTGCCGTTTCTTTTAAAGTAGAAGGCAGCGCATCTCCAACAGCACTCATAGCATCCAAACACTCATCAACAGGTATCTTTGGTTCTACTCCGGCAAGAGCCATATCAGCGCTTGAAAATGCTGTAACTACTCCGCCAGCGTTTCTCTTGATACATGGTATCTCAACAAGTCCCGCCACAGGATCGCATACCAGTCCGAGTTGGTTCGCTATGGCTATCGCACATGCATCAGCGCTCTGACGCGGTGTACCGCCCATAAGCTCTACAAGTGCCGCTGCAGTCATAGCCGCTGCGCTTCCACACTCAGCCTGACATCCTCCGCTAGCACCTGCTATACTTGCTCTGGTAGCTATGACTATGCCAAATGCTCCTGCTGTAAACATGGACATAATGATATCTTTTTCCGGTATACCTTTTTCCTCATGCATGGATATCAGGCACCCCGGGAGAATGCCACAACTTCCGGCCGTAGGTGAAGCCACGATCCTGCCCATAGCCGCATTGCACCCTGCTACAGCCAGTGATCTGGCCATAGCCTTTGATATAAAATCTCCGCACAGCGACTTGCCTGTCCCAGCATATTCATTCATGAGATACCCCTCACCGCCGGTAAGACCTGACATCGATTTTAGATTTTTATTCAATCCTTCTTCTACAGAACCGCACATGACCATATAGTCAAGCTCCATCTTTTCGTATACTTCAAGTTCTGTCATTCCCATACTTTCAGCATGATCACGTAAAACAAGTGTGCTTATCTTTTCCTTTGCTGCCTCTGCAGCCAAAACCAATTCCATTATTGCATCATATTTAAACATCGGAACACCTCGTTATCTTTTATAATTTCCTGATAAGTATCGCATTCATTACATTCTCAATTTTGCAGAGATTCCCTATCAGTTCTTCCGGAGGCAAAGTATCCACTTCAACTGTCATGATAGCATCTCCTCCTTTTTTCACACGAGTAAGATTAAAACTCGATATATTTAATCCTTCATACTTTGAGTGCATGAAATTCGTTACATTAGCTATCACACCCGGCATATCCCTGTGCATAATAAGCAACGTATTGTTTTCGCCGGTAAAATGCACCTTCATCCCGTTTATCTCTGTGACTATGATATTGCCACCACCTACGCTTGCACCCTGAACTACATTTTCATCCTCTCCAAAGAAAATCTTGATCCGTGCAGTATTAGGATGTGCATCCTTTAGGTTTTCTGTGATAAATTTATACCCCATACCTTTTTCGTCTGCGATTTTCATGGCATCACGTATCTCCGGCGAATAGCTGTGATATCCCATAATACCCGCCAGCAGTGCCCTATCAGTGCCATGTCCTTTGTAAGTTTCTGCAAATGAACCGGATAAAGTGATTTCTACCCTGTCCGGTATTTTTCCTAAAGCCAGCTTGTTAGCAACCCGGCCGATACGAACGGCTCCTGCCGTATGAGAGCTGGATGGTCCTATCATGACCGGTCCGATAATATCAAATACATTCATATGCTGCTCCTCTCTCAAGATGATCAAGATGAAATAGGGATGTTTATCAGTATCAGAAGCATTTCTTCTCGTGAGTCTGTTTGCAATTGCCTATATTGGCACACTTATAGCAGACTTCATTCGAACAGGTATCTTTCTCAAAAAACTCTCTGACATTTCCAAGTGTTGTATCTGCTATATTTGCCAGTGCTTCATTTGTCAGAAACGCCTGATGGGACGTTACGATCACATTCGGCATGGATATGAGCCTTGCTAATACATCGTCATTTACGATATGATTCGAATAATCATGGAAGAATACATTTGATTCTTCTTCATATACATCAAGGCAAGCAGCTCCTATTTTGCGTGCTTTTATGCCTTCTACAAGTGCCTCGGAATCTATCAATGCACCTCTGGAAGTATTGATGATCACAACGCCCTTTTTCATTTTTTCCATAGTATCGGCGTTTATCATATGCCTGTTTTCATCGGTCAAAGGACAATGAAGCGATATAATGTCACTCTTTTCAAAAAGTTCATCCAGGGAAACATATTCTATACCGGAATCGGCTGCGGGGAACTTATCATATGCAATGATATGCATGCCGAAGCCACGGCATATATCGATAAATATCCTTCCGATCTTGCCTGTCCCGATAACTCCAACCGTCTTTCCATGAAGGTCAAATCCGGTGAGTCCGTTCAGGCTGAAATTGAAGTCCTTTGTGCGTATATAAGCCTTGTGAATTCTTCGTATAGATGTAAGGAGCAATGCTATTGCATGCTCTGCCACTGCATACGGTGAATACGCAGGTACGCGGACTATATGTATTTTCCCATATGCATATTCGATATCCACATTGTTGTAGCCCGCACATCTAAGTGCTATCAGCTTCACACCCATAGCCTGCAGCTTGTCGATAACCTCCGAGTTTACATCATCATTTACAAATACGCACACTGCATCACAGCCTTCAGCCAGTTTGCAGGTATCAGAAGTCAGACGTGTTTCAAGATATTTTATCTCAAATTCCTCATTGATATTTGAGTTTATAAATGATTGTCTGTCATATTCTTTGGCATCAAAAAATGC
>JAEEKN010000230.1 GCA_016282435.1 Lachnospiraceae bacterium
CTTCTTTGACAGATATGCGGAAAGCTCTGTCTGAGGCGTGATCGGATATCCGAAGAAATGACGGCAGCCTGCCTGGATAGCAGCCTCGCCAAGTGCCTCATTTCCTTTCATTAAAACTTTCTCTGACATGATTTTTCTCCTATGATTATTTTTTTCATAAATGATGTAATCTAAGGCTTCCCCAGAGGAGAAGGCTTTATTTCTTAATACCTCAGTCACGCTCCACTGTGATACATACATCAGGACACATAGTAGCACATGACTTACATCCCGAACACTTGCTCGGATCCGTCATGCTGGCCGGATGATAGCCCTTTACGTTGAGTCTGTCCTTATCAAGTGCCAGCAAATGAAGGGGACATGCATTTACACACATCTCACAGCCTTTGCAGAGAGACTCGTTAATAGTAACTTTTCCCATTTCTCAAACCTCCTTACCATTTTACTTCTTATTATAAATATTCAATTTCTAACTTGATTTAAAGGCTTCCCCTTCAAGGTGAAGGCTTATTTATAGCATACATTTTATAGAAAATTACATACTGTAACATTCACTCAACTAAAGTTAAGGCTTATACAGAACCGATTTTATTATCAAATTTAGTATTCTGCCATACCGTCTTTACATATATATCCACAGGATATGTTTCAACAAAAGATCCTTCGCTTCGGTCACGATTACAATTTCCTGTCATGATCATCCCTGTATCGTACAAATCTCTCTGCACGGTGTTGCAGATAACCGGCAAGCTTGTTTTCTTTGCGATGGAGTCTGCGAATTCAACTCCTTCATCAAACACTGCCTGATTCGTATCGTACATCATATGCGAGTTGTTTACTATATATGTAGGTTTAAGCCCGGATACAGCCTCTATCTCTCCAAGCACTTCCACTGCTTCATCGAGATCGGTACTCATGGATCTGAACCTGTTTACCACATAGAGCATGTCATAGTTCACAGTCTCAAACTGGGGTCTGAACCTTCCGAGCACTGTAGCACCTGCATCATCACCGCCGACATCAACTATCACGACATCTTTCTTCTCAAATATGCCGTACATCGCAGCAGGCAGGGACGGAATATCCAGATTCGTGGCACCGAACACAGGAGTGATCACTTCTATGCCCTTTTCCTCGAGTATCTGCTTAAAATCCGAAGTACGGAAGTATGGATTTATCAGGTCCATATCCACCACGGTCACCTTACGTCCCGCTTTTACATAGTCAAAAGCAAGGTTTATCGTAAAATTCGTCTTCCCACAGCCATAATGCCCGGTCACAACTATAAAATCTTTTAACTTATCTATCATAACCCACCCTATGACTGCCTTTCACAAACATACTTAAATCAATATCACCACGCAAAAACCTTCTGCATTTCTTTGGTGACAAAAGAATACACCTTCCACATAAATTTGTATTATAGCATTACTATTACAATATTTCAAGCACTTTTTAATTTTTTTCATAAAAATGTAAAATTATACACTTTGTATCATAGTGGAAAGTCTTCAAAGCCTTTTTATTATGCATGTTGTGGTATAATGTATATTCATCCCAAAAATGAATAAACAAATTAATAATATTACTATACCATTTTTTGTGTACTTATGATAAAATATCATGTAGTGTAAACTACTATTTCAAAACAGAAAGGGGCTTATCATGAATCTAAAAAAACTTATCACAGGATTTTTCCTGTGCATCATCTGCGCGGCAACTATCGGAGGCGTTAGCGTAAACGCTAAATCCAAGAAGATCAAACTGGTTCCGGAGACTAAAAATGAAACATTTGAGTTACTATTTGTTGATGTTATCGTTTCATTGAAACCTTCAGACATCCAAAAAATAGAGTACCAAAACGGAAAAGTTAAGAAAACTTCCGATAAATACTGGTCAAACGCATGTGAATTAGAATACTTTTATGAAGGATCTAAGAAAAACACCACTGAAGTAAGTCTTAATGTATACTACAATGACACATATTCTGTAAGAGTTACCACAAAATCAGGTAAAAAATACGTAAACTACATAAAAATCAAGAATTTAGGTGTTCCAAGCGAGAACTGTCTCCATACCTACTCTATAACAGACGTTTCCGAACCTGACTCGAACGGCAACTACACCGTTACTGTTGAATGCAAAACCGAACTGAACGCTACATATTCGGATTTTGAAGGTACTAAAGTCGGCGATACAGTATATATAGACGAAAAGCCTGTAATTATACAGGAATTCAGAGTAATGGATACTAGCGGAAAAACAAAGAGCCAGAATAAATGGGATGAAAGCGTTGGACTTATTGTTGTAGTTCCAAAGAATTTTTCTGATTTTTATGAAGGTGAATCTCTGGAATTCATTGAGGAATACCCTGAATATGCAGATTTTGGATTCATTACCGGTGATTATGATAATGAATATATTGCATATGACGATTATGAGTACTGGGAAGCAGAAGGATACTATGTAGCATTATACAAAGTACTTTCTACCAAGAAATTTAAGGTAACTAAAGATACAAATGTAAAACTGGCATATTCAGAAAAAAGATTCATATCCGGAAAAGATTATTTTGCAGTTTACAGAGGCGACAAAACTATAGATGGTATCAACGTATATAAGGGACTTGATTACAGACTTTATGAAAAGTACACCAAAAAAGACGGTTTTACAGATGTGATCAGTGAGCTCGTAGAAATATATACACCCTGATAAGGAGGACACATATGAAATCAAGAAAACTATTCGGCTTTCTCCTTTTATGTATGCTGTGTATACTGACGATCGGTGCAGTTTCGGTCAGTGCGGCATCTAAAAAGATAAAACTTAAAGCTACTACAACCGAAGCCACTCATAACTATGTAAATATTGATATCTTCTTCTCCGGTAAGGACACAGATATTGAAAAAATCGAGTACAAAAAAGGCAAAACAACAAAAACAGCGGATAAATACTGGAAAAAGGCTACTCCTGTCACTTATTTCTATTACAGTGACAACTCCAAAAAGACAGAATCATACTTTATGGTAGAAGAAAACGGAAACTATTCCGTACGTGTAGTCCTCAAATCCGGTAAAAAGTATGTTAAAACCATCAAGATCAAGAATATACTTCCCAAAACCGAACGCAGCAACTACGATGCTGCCATAACAGAAATCTCGGGTCCCGACAGCAAGGGTGATTATACCATAACAGTTAACTACTACTCTATGCTTACGCTGGATCCTAAAGAGGTTCTGGACAAAAAGCCCGGCGATATCATAGAAGTCGGAAACCGAGGAAAAGCTAAGATTCTGGAAATATACACTATGGATTCTTCGTATTATTACACTGAAAAGCAGGATGAAGTAGTTCCCGAATCATGTGTAATACTTTTACCCGAGGATCCCAAGTCGTTCTACAACATTACAAGCAAAGATCAGGATACCTACTATGCATATAACGACTATAAGTTCGGTCTCATCCAGAATTACTCCTGGAATAACTTCGTAGCATGTATAGCATACGACGAACCCGAGGAATATCGTGAAGAAATGTATGACATCGTATACAAGGATGTAAAACTCAAGGTAAATAAAGATACAGTCATCAGACCTGCATATTACGATCATGAGAAATACGGATATAACGGTATGGAGATAAATATTGAGAAATTCTTGAAATTAAGAAACAGCCTTGACTTACAGCAAAAAGAAAAGATCTATATCACCAGTGCTAACTTTAGCTGCTGGATATATGAAGCATATGATAATGAAACCGGTAAGTTCACAGACTATGTAAGTGAGATTTCCGAAATCTACTCTCCGTGATATTTTCATACAGGTTAGAATATGTTTTCCTGCTTACTAGCCACCTTCCCCTCAACAGGAAGGCATAAGCCGAGAAATATTTCATTAAAAAAGGGTTCCTCATAAGCGGAGCCCTTTTTAATGTCTAACGTTTATCTTTAGCAGCCTCATGATGTTTCTTCTTTATCTCATACATGCGCTCATCACTTTCGTGGATGAGTTTCTCTATATCGAGTTCCCCTCCGTCATATATCGTGGTACCGATACTGACACCTACAGGAAGCCCCTCAGCTGAAAACTTGTCCTTTATAGCCTTTTCCACATCCATGGTGCATTTAATGGCAAAAGCCGAATCCGATTCACCGGTGATAACGGCAGCAAACTCATCTCCTCCGAGTCTGGCTACTGTAGCTTCCTTTAACGTCGCCTGGATGGTCTGTGCAGCAGTTATCAGGACTTCATCACCTTTTGCATGACCGTATGTATCATTAATGTATTTGAACTTGTCCAGATCCATGTACAGTAAAGTCATGGGAGTGCCTGCATTGCTCGCTATATAATGATAGAAATAACGGCGGTTATACATCTTCGTCAGCGTATCGGTGTTTGCTTCCTTGATGATAGTTTCTTCATATGCACGCTGGTATGTTATATCGTTCATAGTCAGGAAATATCCTGATATCTCATTGAACAGGTTCCTGATCTCCTGTAATGTCATGATATAGAAGAACTTCTTATCTTCCCTTTCTATCATGATCTCCTGGCGTACACGGTGCTTGATATCGTCAACGGTTTCCTGTCCAACAGCTGTAATATTCTCCGCCTTCCACTTATAGTAATCAAAATCTACCTGATCCATAGCTGTGAGGTCGGCTGCCTTCATAAATGATGCATTGATCCTCACAAGCTTCATATCCGGATCGAATATAACCATAGGGAAAGGAATGTTTTCCATCAGAAGTGACAGCTCAATGCCCATGTTCGCAAAGTTCGTAACATCATGACCTACTCCCAGAGTACCGTAGATATTACCGAACATATCATACAGGGGTGTTTTATAAGTGTTTAGCTGTTTCATACCATGTCTGGTTTTTACCAGTTCCTCTCCCATATAGGTCTTGCCTGTCCTGATAGCTATATTCTCAGAATCAGCACAACAAAAATCTTCCTCGCCGGGCTTCGGCTTCGGAGCATCCCAGATATAATAATGATCTCTTCCTATGATATCTATCCTGTTCTTGTGAACCATCTTCGTAAATGCATTGTTTACCAGCATATGTATACCGTCTAAACGTTTAATCCACATGATATCCTGTACGGTATCAACCGCTGAATACAGCGTATGCTCATAAAACCACATATTATATTCATTCGCAAGATTCACCAGAAGCCTGTTAAATCTGGTCGCAGTATCTTTTACATCCTCATCATTCCATACATCGGTGAGCTCCGGTGTAAATGCATGTTTACCGACAAATACCAAGCAAACATTAAACCCTTTGAAGTTCTTTGCCTCTTCAATCCTCTCGGGCTTATCCGTAATCACGAGGCATTGGCAGTTTTTAGGAAAAGAGTCAAACTTTATATCTTTCGAATCGCAGAAATCCAGATTTATATTCTGCGGATAGTCAGTCTTCTTTAAAGTCTTCTTTAGTTCTTTGTCTTCAAAATCAAGATATACATTAACATCCAAATATACCATAGCTACCTCCTTTCGGAAGATGATTTTTTAAATCGTCCCATTACTAATGTGTATTTGATTAATTATACACCAAATTTTATAATTTTTCAAGAAATATTTATACTATTTTACAAAAAAAGGCAGGGTTTATACCCTGCCTTACAAAAAGAAGAAAAACTTAAAATCAAAGCAAATGCTTTGATTACCGGGTGATACAGACTCCGGCTACCTGCAAAGCCTTTAATAGACATATGGCTATAGAATCTGCTGCACCCTCTGCAGGTGCGTAATATACGCGTTCTTCTTTTTTTACTAATTCCATAATGCTTCCTTCACACGCTTTTCAACGTATGCAGGTTCATTCTTGTACTTGGTCCATAAGGATATATATCCGATACCATGCTGCTTGAACTGACGACTGGTTCCGGCCTTCGAAGGCTGATTGCCATATCTGGTCTGAATAGCCACCTTTGGAACGTCACCTTCCGAGAGAAGGAATGTCACAGACTGATATGCACCGTTCAGTCCCGGTATTATCTCATTTACAGGAACATCCTCTCGGAGCGTCATCTCCGGGAAGCTGTTCTTCAGAATATCTCTGAAATGGCTTCTGTCACAGTTATATCTTTGAGAATAATCAATTCCATCAATTATAACCGATCCGTCATCCCTGTATTCCGCCTCTGCAGGCTGGTAACTTCCGTTATTGTTCGGTATCACAAATCCCTGGTATCGGTCACTCTGCGGAGGAGTCACGGTATTTGCGGGCGCAGGTGTCGGAGTGTTGTTGTTATTGATGTTGTTATTGCTGTTGTTTTTATCAAAAGCATTCTGTATCGTATTCATGGCCGCATTTGTCGCTGCCCTGGCTACATCGTTCTCTACCTCACGCTTTACAGATCTGATGATTGAATCAAATAACCCCATATTTATGCTCCTTTCTCGTCATTACATTTCTATACATTTCAATATTTAAATCATTCGGAATTACTTAATGAATTCTAAATGGTGAATTTAGAACTTCAACATTGACATAATACCATATTCTTATAATATCGTCAATAAAATTGTAAACGTTAACCCCCATCATTTTTGTGATATTCGTTCACCAAAGAACGGTATCCAAGTTCTTTAATCGTCTCATATCTTAAGTGATAATTACGCTTGGTATGTTTACCGGTATAGAGGAACCTGATGCACTCTTGCATGTAATGATCAATCTCTCTCAATGTCGTATCAGTGGTTATAACCGGGAAGTACCATCTGCACCATGTAAGTTCTGACTTTACCGGGTTTTCAAAGAATTTGCGATTAAAGTACTTGATATATACCCGTGCCGCTTTCTCTGCATCTATCTGTTTCCTAACCTTCCATCTCAAAACAGCTCGTGACTTTCTCTTCAGCTTTTTCTTTATCTTTTCAAAAGAAGCCTTTGATACATCTATCACCATTTTAAGCTGATTCCGGCTCGAGTTTTCACTATCCTCATATCTATATGTGAATCCCAGAAACTCAAACTGTTCTCCCGGATTTATAAAGCAAACTTTGTCAGGATTAAGTGTTAACTTAATTTTGGACAGAACCTGATTCACATAATCCATCTCAGTTTCCAGTTCCTCTTTGGTCTCAGTAAAGAAAATTATGTCATCCGAGTACCGGGCATAAAAACCATACGAACCATTAAAGCTATCAAAGTGCTTATCAAGCTCGTCCAGATATAGATTTGCCAGAAAAGGTGACAGCGGACTACCAGCCATCATACCTTTATGTACTACATCATTTATTAAACCGCATCTATTGTCCTGAATAAAACATGAATCTGTTTCTTTAGAGCTTTCATCATAATCAGATAAGTCAAATTTTCTACACTCTGAAATGTATCCGGGATTCCTAAGTATGTTTTCAAACAGAGCAACGAGCTTGTCTTGACCTTCAAGAACTTCCTTTACTTTTTTGATGATTATATCCGTATCTGCTGAGTTAAAATAGTCATGTATGTCAAGCTTTACACCATACATTTGAGACAGATTTTTAACATTTATCAGTCTGTTTATAGCAGACTTTACACTGCGTTCCTTCCGGAATGAATACAAATTATCACTAAAGATTCCGTCATATTCATGTAGAAAGAAACCATAAAACTTCAAAATCCATGAAACATTTTCATCAAACGAGAAAACGGTTCTCTTCTTATCCGTTCCCTTTTTGCTGAGCATAATCAAACGGGGCACCGGAAACATAACTGTATTCTCATATTCCCTCAGAATCTCGAGATACTTTTTGGAATCTATATACTCCCTAAGTATCTTTATATCATTCTTATAGGCATGCTCATTTGATGAAAAATTATCATAGAACTCTTCCCATTTTTCCGGATCAAAAACATAATCAAACATTTATCTTACCTATTGTCAAAGTCACCTCGAAAACGCCTTCAGCGTTTCCTCGGTAACAAAACGATGCTTCGCATCTCATTTCAGTCGGGGCTTGAACCCCGCCTGAAACGAAGATCTCCCCCCACCTTCGCTACGCTAAGAGGTGGGGGATATC